>CAYGUQ010000429.1:0-4167 GCA_964352995.1 uncultured Rhodobacterales bacterium | reverse complement strand
GTCTTGCGCGAGGACTTGGCGCGGCGCTGGGCGGCCTCGCTGTGGCGCGCCTGCTCGTAGTGCGACCAGCTCAGCGCGACCGGCTTGCCCTCGCGCTCGCCGCGCGCGACGGGCGCAAGCCGGGCGGCCCGCGCCAGGGCGCCGTCCAGCCAGACGATGGGTCCGTAGCGCGGCGAATCGGCCTCGCCGTCATGGGCCGGATGCGCGCCCTCCCAGTAGGTGTCGCACAGTTCGGCGATGAATCGCAGGCCGGGGGCCGCCGCCGCGAAGCCGCCTTCGCTGACGGCGGCGTCGACCAGCCAGCAGGCGATGAGCAGGTCCTTTGACCTGGTCGCGAGCGCGTCGCGGCAGAGCGCGACGACATGGGCGTCGTCGGCGCGCTTGACGTCGCGCTGCCAGACGCCCTGCGGGAGGTCCGCGTCCTCCTCGCGCCGCGCCTCCTCGATCGCGGCGTAGACCGGGCCGTAGCGCAGCGAGGGGCCGGTCGGCTCGGCGCCGGGCAGCGGATCGAGCAGCCCTGCGAAGACCATGGCGACGTCGGCGCTCATCGCCCCGGCCCTCCGGCGGGGAAGACCGGCATGCGCAGCGCCGGCCCCGCGGCCTGCAGGCCGCCGGCGTCGAGCGGGCGGATCTCGACGCGCATGTAGAGCTCGGCGCGGTCGAGGCTGACGGCCCCCGCCGCGGCCGCAGGATTGGCCAGCAGCGGCGTGGCGATGCGGATGACGTTCGGGCGCGGGTCGCCGAGCGTCTGCAGGTCGGCGCCGCCGGGGGCGTTCGCGGCGACCATGGTGACCAGCGACCACCGGTCGTCGTAGCGCAGCGTCAGCGTCCGGTCCTCGACCGTCGCGTCGCTGCGCCGGGGCGCGTCGGGCAGGTTGGGGCCGTTGCGCGCCCAGCGGAAGCTGAGCGTGATCGGGTCGCCCTGGCGCCAGACGAGCGCGCGCGGCGCCTCGAACGAGCTCAGCCGCTCGGCGCCGATCTGGGCGGACCATTCGACGATCTGGTCGCCGGCGCGCTCGCGGTCGCGGTTGGTGCGGAAGGCGAAGTTCACCGCGAAGGCGGAGCCGCCCGGCGCGATGGCGCCGTCGGGCCCGCCGAGGAAGGCGCCGACCTCGGCGAGGGCGGCGGTGAACTCCCGCGCGCGCTCCTCCTCGTAATAGCGGGCCGGCGAGGCGGCTGACTCGAGCTGGCGCGCGATCTCGGCGCCGTAGGCGCTGAAGAAGCGGCGCACGCTGTCGGGGTCCGCCGCGTCGGCGGCGCGCGACGGGTCCGCGAGGCGCGCCGCCCCGCCGACGCCCACGAAGGGGAAGCGCCCGGCGAGCTGCGCGTCGAACGCGTCGGCGATCTCGCCCTGCGCGGAGAGGGCGTTGGTCGTCCCGATGTCCTCGCAGCGGTAGCGCAGCGCCCTGACGAGCGCGAACATCTGCTGGCCGAACCAGCCGGCGCCGGGGCGGGCGGCGTCGAGCCGTTCGGCGCAGTTGGCGGCGTCGAGCTCGTTCAGCCCGACGACGATGAAGCGTTCCAGTTCCGACAGCGCGTTGCGCGGGCTGCGCGCGGCGTAGTCGGAGAGCGTCGCGAGGATGTCGCGCCACCGCGCGGCCGAGGCGGCCGCGGTCGCGTCGGTCGCCAGCGCGCCGCCGTAATAGGCGACGATGGGCGCGGCCTGCTGTTCGCCGAGCATCTCCACGAAGCCGCGCCAGTGGCGCACGACGCCGGCGAGCTCGGCGTCGCCGAACATGCCGAACATGGCGGCGGCGGACTGGGACTCGCCGTCCCATGCGTCGACGCCCGGGAAGAAGGGCGCGTAGGGCGCCGCGGCGTCGAGCGCGCCGTCGATCTCGCCGAGCAGGCGCGCGGCCTGACGGTCGGCGACTTCGGAGAGCTGGCGCTGCAGGGTCCGCAGGCCAAGCAGCGCGGTCTGGTCGCGCAGCTTCGCCAGCAGCGGCGCGGCGGCGGCGAAGGAGGTCGCCTCAAGGCGCATCGCGTCCCGCCCGCCGCCCTCCAGCGGCCGCAGGGCGTCGTTGACGAGCGCCGACATCCGCGCCTCCGTGCGCGCGCGCACCACCGTGATCATCTGCTCGCGCAGGTCCGGCGGGAAGTCGCCCAGCGCGTTGGTGAGCGCGCCGAGCAGCCAGCCCGCCGCATCCACCGCCTCGCCGAGGCGGAACGGGTCCCAGCTGAGCCGCGCCGCGCCGACGTCGAGCCGCCGGCCCGCCGACGGCGCGCTCTGCGCCAGCCGGCCGTCCTCCAGCAGGGCGACCGCGGCGTCGCGCAGCATCGGGTAGAGCGGGTCGAGCCCGGTTCCCTCCGCGCCGTCGCGCAGCACGGCCCGGCCCGAGAAGCCGACGAAGCGTCGGATCTCCAGCCGCGCCTCGGCTTCGGAGGCGTCGATCTCGCCGTCCAGCCGCGCGCGCAGGCCCGGCGGGGCGAAGCTGAGCCCGGCTATCGCGGCGGCGGAGCGGCGCAGGTTCTGGTCGAGCAGGCCGCCGCGGTGGTCGAGCCAGTTCGCATCCGGGTCGGCCAGCAGCCCCTCCGCCGCGTCCACGCCGCGCAGCAGCGAATCGAGGCGGCCGACGATGTCGGCGTCTTCGGCGCCGGACTCCGTCAGCAGCCAGGCCGCGTCGGCCGAGACGCCGCTGATCGCGCGGAAGAGCGGCGTGGCCGGATAGGCTGCGGCGAAGACGCCCTCCTCGGGCTCGCCGAGCGCCGCCATGAGCTTCGGGCGCATCGCGGCCCGGTCCATCTGCGGCGCGTCGGTCCGCGACAGCGCGCGGACGTAGATCTCGTAGGCGTCCATGAACCCGGCCGGCGGCGGGAAGCCGATCGCATAGTTCGAGAGCTGCGCGAGCTCCTCGGCGGTGCGCGAATCGCGCAGGCCGTCGTAGATCGAGATGTTGCCGTCGAACTCCGCGAGCCCTTCGGCGAGCGCCGCGATGCTGTCCGCGTCGAGCGTCTCGCGGTCCCGCGTCGTCGAGAGCGTCTGGGCGAAGCGGTCCTGCAGGCCGTCGCGCAGCGCGCGCAGCGCGACGTCGTTCAGGCCGGTCGCCACGGCGCTCTCGATGCGGTTCTCGATGGGCGACAGATAGCTCGTCGGCGCCAGCGGCGAGGGCAGCGCGTTGATGCTCAGCGTCGCCATCGCGTTGAGGATGTCGCGCGTCTCGCGGTTCAGCGTCTCCTGCGAGACGGAGAGGCCCTGGCTCTCCAGCCCGCGGTTCTCGGTGACCGAGCGGTCGATGACGGAGAGCAGCCGCAGCAGGTCGCTCTGCGCCCCGCCGCTCTGGCTGAGCAGGAAGAGCCCCAGCGCGCCGACCGCGGCGAGGCCGCCGGAGGCGATCTTCAGGCGCAGCGCGGTGCGGGCGCGCCGGGTGAGCCGGCCCCTCGCGGGTCTGGCCATGCGGCTCTCGGGGAAGATCTTGCGGGCGAAGACCTCCGCCGCGAAGGGCGCCTTCGCCGCGCCTGCGGCCGAAGCCTCCTCGCCCGCCCCGCCGCCGACGAAGTAGACGCCGCGGAACATCATCGGGTCCGCGAAGGCGGTCGGGCGCAGCATCGGCGTCAGCAGCCGGCGCAGGGGGGCCTCGAAGGCGGCGACGCGGCTCGACATGTCGAGCATCGCCTCCGACTGCGCCCCCGGTCGCGCCGCGAGGGCCGCGAGGGCAAGCCCGTCGAGCGAGGCCGTGATCGCGGCGATCGCCGTCTGGATCGTCGCGGGGTCCCATGGCGTCTCGGGCGAGCCGGGCGCCGACCAGCCGATGACGCCGTCCTCGCCGCCGGCGTCCTGCGCGGCGCGGCGCAGCGCTGCGAAGCCGGGCTCGGCCTCGATCCCGGTGATCAGCAGGTAGACGGGCAGGCGGAGGCCGCCGACCGCCTGCGCCTCCTGAAGCAGGGCGCCGAACCGTTCGCCGAGCTCCGACAGCGCGCCGGGGCTCTCGTCCTCCAGCCGGGCGAGCACCTGCGCGCGAATGGCGAACGCCACCCCGTCGACGGGCCGATCCGGCCGCTTGCGGCGGAAGCCGGTGAGCGTCGCGCGCCACAGCGCGCGCCAGCCGTTCTGCGCCAGCAGGTCGTCGCCGAAGCTGAGGATGGTCCCGTGCGGCGTCGTCGCCATGCGCGCGGGGCCTACCGGCGCGCCGCGCGGCGCCAGCCCCTCGGGCGCGCCCGCGGTTGCGG
>CAYGUQ010000428.1:0-4178 GCA_964352995.1 uncultured Rhodobacterales bacterium | reverse complement strand
CTGCTGACGGAGGCGGAGACGCGCCGCGTCGCCGACGCGGCCGTGTCGGCGGCGCTGGCGCGGGCCGGCGGCAAGGTCTCCGGCCCAGACGGCGCCGCGGCCCTGCTGGGCGTGAAGCCGTCCACCCTCTACAGCCGCCTGCGGCGGCGGCGGTCGGGGTGAGGGCGCTCGTCTTCGATGCGATCGGCGCGCCGGCGCCGGCGACTTCCGGCAGCAGGATGCGCCCATGACCGTCTGGCGGCCCGCACCCGGCATTCGCTTCAAGGCCATCGGTCTGCACTGGCGCGACGGGCGACTGCTCGCCGCCGAAGTCACGGACGACGCGGGGCGCGTGAAGGGCGTGCGCCCCCTCGGCGGCTCGGTCGAGTTCGGCGAGACGGCGGAGGCGGCGGTCATCCGCGAGTTTCGCGAAGAACTCGGGATCACGGTGAAGACCCTCGGCCTTCCTGCTTTCCTGGAGAACATCTTCACCCATGAAGGCTGCCGCGGACATGAGGTCCTGGCGATCTTCGACGTGGCGTTTCCTGATGGCGCCTTTGCGGACGAGACGCGGATCGAGTTCCGCGAAGATGACGGCGCCGCCTGCTTCGCGGAGTGGTTCGAGATCGACATGCTCGACCTGCCTGATCGGCCGCGCCTCTATCCCGAAGGACTGAAGGCGCATCTGCGAGGAGCCCGGTGACGGTCCACGAGGCCGAAGCGGCGACCGCCGGCGGTGAACCTACAACTGCCGCGCAGGATCGTCGTGTCAGGGGGCAGCCGCCGCGCGATGTGAGCGCGAGAATCAAGCGCCGGTAACATAGTTCCTGAAATGCGCAGCGAGGCGACGCAATCTTGCGCAATGATATTGCTTTCGCATGCGCAGCATGGCATATCCCCTGTCGCAGGCGGGGATGCGAGCGATGGGAGAGACGGGCATGCTGGACAACGAGGCCTTCGGCGACATCAAGCGCGGCACGATCTGCATCGAGGACATTGCGGTCGGCATGTCGCGGACCCTGCGCAAGGTGATCGAGGACGCCGACCTTGAAATGTTCGCGCGCATCTCCGGCGACCGGAACCCGGTGCACTTCGACGACGACTACGCCCGCGACACCATCTTCGGCGGCCGCATCGCGCACGGGATGCTCACCGCCTCGCTGATCTCCGCGATCATCGGCGAGCAGCTGCCGGGACATGGCACCATCTACCTCAAGCAGAATCTGAGCTTCCTCGCCCCCGTGCGGCCGGGCGACCTCGTGGAGGCGACGGTGACGGTGGCCGACATCGACTACTCCAAGCGCCGCGTGACGCTGGAGTGCGCCTGCACGGTGGGCGACAAGAAGGTGCTCAAGGGCGAGGCCATGGTGCTGGCGCCGTCGGCCAAGTTCGACTGACCGGCCGCGACGCCGCGGCGTCGCCCGCCTGCGGCGCTCCGGCCCTCGCTTGATCCCCCGCGCGCGCTGGGCGATACCCGGCCGGGGCCAGGCGCCCGTTCGAGCAATCCGAGGGCGCGATGCGGATCATCCGGGGCGTCGACGCGGCGCGGCGAGAGGACCGGGGCGCCACGGCGGCGATGGGCAATTTCGACGGCGTGCATCGCGGCCATCGCGCGGTGCTGGAGCTGGCGGCCGCCGCCGCGCCCGACGCGCCGCTGGGCGTGGTGACGTTCGACCCGCATCCGCGCCGCTTCTTCCAGCCCGACGCCGCGCCCTTCGCGCTGATGAGCTTCGAGGCCAAGGCCCGGCGGCTGGAGCGGCTGGGGGTGGAGCGGCTCTTCGCGCTGCCCTTCGACGCCGATCTCGCGGCGCTGACGCCGGCGGCGTTCTGCGAGCAGGCGCTGAGCGAGGGCCTCGGCCTGCGCCATGTGACCGTCGGCGCCGACTTCTGCTTCGGCAAGGGCCGCGCGGGCGACGGCGCCGCGCTGCAGGCTCAGGGCGCGCGGCTGGGTTTCGGCGTGACGCTGGCGCCGCTGGTGGCCGACGGCGACGAGCCGGTCTCGTCCACCGCGATCCGCCGCGCCCTGCGCGAGGGACGGCCGGAGGAGGCGGCGCGGATGCTCGGCCACTGGCACCGCATCGAGGGCCTGGTCGAGCATGGCGAGAAGCGCGGGCGCACGCTCGGCTACCCGACGGCGAACCTCTCCCTCGGCGATCTCGCGCCGCCGAGGTTCGGCGTCTACGCCGTCAAGGTCGACGTGCTGGACGGGCCTCACGCCGGCCAGCGCCGCGGCGTCGCCTCGCTGGGGGTGCGGCCCATGTTCGGCGAGAACCGGCCCAACCTCGAGACTTTCCTCTTCGACTTCTCGGGCGATCTCTACGGCGCGCGGATCTCGGTGGCGCTGGTGGCGTTCCAGAGGCCCGAGCTGAAGTTCGAGAGCGTGGAGGCGCTGGTGCGGCAGATGGACGACGACAGCGCAGAGGCGCGACGGCTGCTCGCGGCCGCGGCCTGATGCGCGTTCTCGCCTTCAACCTGTTCTTCTACGCCTTCAGCTTCGCGGTCGCCGCGACGGCCTGGGGCGTGGCGCGCTTCGGCTCGCAGGCGGCGCTCAGGCGGCTGCTGGCGTGGTGGGGGCGCGTGACGCTGGGGGCGGTGCGGCTGATCCTCGGCGGGCGGGTCGAGGTGCGCGGGCGCGAGCGGATGCCGGCGGGGCCGGCGATCATCGCCCCGAAGCACCAGTCGGAGCTCGACGCCATCCTGCTCTTCAGCCTGTTTCCCGACCTGACGGCCGTGGTGATGAAGGAGCTGGAGAACTACCCCTTCGTCGGCGCGATGATCGCCAGGCTCGACCTGATCGCCGTGGCGGTGGACAGCGGGCGGCAGGGGCGCACGCAGGCGGTGGTGGACGGCGCCGCGAAGGCGCTCGGCGAGGGCCGGCCGGTGCTGATCTACCCGGAGGGCACGCTGATGAGCCTCGGTGCGCGCGAGCGCTACCGCAGCGGCGTCTGGCGCATCTACGAGGCCTCCGGCGTCGCGGTCGTCCCGGTCGCGCAGTCGCTCGGCGCGATCTGGCCGCGGCGGGAGTGGCGCAAGCGGACGGGGCGGCGCGGGGCGGTCGAGTTCCTGGAGCCGATCGCGCCGGGCCTCGACGAGGACGCCTTCATGGCGCTGCTTGAAACCCGCGTGGAAGACGCCACGATGCGGCTCATCCGCGACCATGCGGACGGGGCCGATCTGGCGGCGGCGGAAGACCGCTTCGCCCGCAAGGCCGCCAACGAGGACTGACCGCGCAGGCGGTCGGTCGCTCCCGGCCGCGCGCGGCCGGGGTAGGTCTTACAGCCGTGGCGGGGCCGCGGCGCAGGAGGAGAGCGCCGTTGGCTCCGCAGAACCAGTTCGCGCTGCTGCGCACCCGACGCTTCCTGCCGCTGTTTCTCGTGCAGTTCCTCGGCGCGTTCAACGATCAGGTCTACCAGAAGGCCTTCGTCGCGCTGCTGACCTACCGGCTCGGCGACGAGATCGGGATGCCGCTGGAGACGCTCGGCGTCATCGCCTCGGCGCTGTTCATCCTGCCCTTCGCGATCATCACGCCGACGGCGGGCCAGATCGCCGACCGGGTGGACAAGACCCGCATGATGCGATGGGTGAAGTTCTCCGAGATCGTGGTGATGGCGCTGGCGGTGGTCGGCTTCCACACCCAGAACGTCTTTTTCCTGTACTTCGTGCTGTTCCTGATGGGCGCGCAGTCGGCGATGTTCGCGCCGATCAAGTACTCGGTGCTGCCGCAATGGCTGAAGCCGGGCGAGCTGGTCGGCGGCAACGGGCTGGTGCAGGCGTTCACGTTCCTCGCCATCATCTTCGGTTCGATCGCCGGCAACGAGCTGATCCTGACCGACGCCGGCGTCGCGGTCGTCTCGGGCTTCGTGCTGCTGGTGGCGCTGTCGGGCTTCGTCGCCTCGCTCTTCGCGCCGCCGGCGCCGCCGATGGGGAAGGGCGAGAAGGTGGACCCGGTGTTCCCCCCGGCCATCGCCCGGCTCGTGGGGCGCTGCCGGCGCGACCGGCCGGCCTTTCGCGCCATGCTGGCGATCTCGTGGTTCTGGTTTCTCGGGGCGACCTTCCTGTCGCTGCTGCCGGCCTACGCCCGCGACGGGCTGGGCGCCGACGAGAGCGTGCTGACGGTGCTGCTGACCGCCTTCTCGGTGGGGGTGGCGCCGGGCGCGACATCGGGACGCTGGCCTATGTCAGCCACGAGGTGCGCACGC
>CAYGUQ010000427.1:0-4208 GCA_964352995.1 uncultured Rhodobacterales bacterium | reverse complement strand
CTGGCCAAGACCGCTCTGGCCAAGACCGCTCTGGCCGCGTCGGGCCTTGCGATGCTCGCCGCCGGCGCGCTGGCTCAGGAGGGGCCCTACGCTCCCTACGCAGGCGCGACGCTCGTGGTGAACTTTCCCGCGCACCCCCACTACGACGCGGTGATGAAGGTGCTGCCGGAATTCACCAGGGAGACCGGCATCGAGGTCGAGGTCGACCAGCTGCAGTACCTGAAAATGCGCGAGCGCCAGACGCTGGAGCTGACCAAGCGCGAGGGCGACTACGACCTGATCAGCTTCGTGGTGTTCTCGAAGGCCGACTACGTGTTCGCCGACCAGCTGGAGAATCTGGCGCGGTTCTTCATGAACCCCAAGCTGGCCGACCCCAGTTACGACGCCGAGGACCTGATCGACGGCTACGTCCAGAACATCGGCGTGGCCGGCGGCAAGAAAGGCTATCTGCCCGGCCCCACCGGCAGCCTTTTCGGCATTCCGTTCGGGTCGGAGACGTCCGTCCTCGCCTACCGCAAGGACATCTTCGAGAAGCACGGCATCGAGACGCCCGAGACCTATGACGAGCTGCTCGACGCAGCCTGCAGAATTCCACAGCTTGAGCCCGGCATGGGCGGGATGGCGTCCCGCGCCGCCTCCGGACATCAGGCCAGCCACGCATTCCTGCTGCATCTGGCGCCGCTGGGCGGCCGGGTGTTTGACGACAACTGGGAGCCGATCGTCAACAACGCCGCCGGCGTGAAGGCGGCCGAGGCGCTGAAGACCATCGTCGACTGCGGCCCCGAGGGCGGAACCACCTTCGGCCCCGCCGAGGCCGCCGCGGCCTTCAAGCAGGGTCAGGCGGCGATGTTCATGGACAGCATCGCCTTCGCCGCCGGGTTCGAGGATCCCTCGCAGTCGCAGGTCGCCGGCAAGGTCGGCTACGCGCTGCACCCCATGGGCGTGCGCCGCGGCAGCCAGACCGGCGGCTTCGGCATCGCGATCCCGAAGAACGCCCGGAACAAGGAGGCCGCGTTCCTGCTGATGCAGTGGCTGACGTCGAAGAAGGGCGACCTCATGGTGGCGATGGAGGGCGGCAACCCCTCGCGCTTCTCGACCTACGAGAATGCGGCGCTGAACGAGAAGTTTCCCTACTCCGCCACCTTCGGCGAGGCGCTGAAATACGCCGATCCGGACTGGCGCCCGATCATCCCCACCTGGGGCAAGATCAACGCCGACATCGGCACGACGATGAGTCAGGTGCTGACCGAGGGGCTCGACATCCAGACGGCGCTGGACGGCGTGGCCGAGCGCGCCCGCGCCACCATGGCGGAAGCCGGCTACTACACCTGGCGATGACCCGCTCGGGGCGGCGTCCGCGCCGCCCCCTTCTCTCCCGAGGACCCAAGTGATGCGCGCCGCAAGCACCCTCAACCGCGCCACGCCCTATCTGTTCATGGCGCCGGCGGCGATCGTGCTGTCGTTCGGGCTGCTCTATCCCGTCTGCTACATGGTCTACGCCAGCTTTCTGGACTGGAACCCCAGCCAGCGCATCGGCGAGGCCGAGTGGGTGGGCCTGCGCAACTACGTCGGCCTGCTGGGCGACGCGAGCTTTCGCGAGAGCTTCGCCGTGACGCTGAGCTTCGCCGCCATCGTGGTCAGCTCGGAGATGGCGCTTGGCGTAAGTCTGGCGCTACTGCTGGACCGCAACATCCGCGGCGTCTCGGCGCTGCGCACCCTGTTCATCCTGCCGATGATGATCGCGCCCATCGTGGTCGGCCTGATGTGGCGCTACATGTACCATCCGACCGTCGGCGTCTTCAACCAGACCCTGACCGGGTTGGGGCTGGACCCCGTGCCGTGGCTGAGCGACGGCACATGGGCCTTCGTCTCGGTGGTGATCGCCGACGTCTGGCAGTGGACCCCGTTCATCTTCATCCTGGCGCTCGCCGCCCTGCAGTCGCTGCCGCGCAGCGCGATGGAGGCTGCGCGCATCGACGGCGCGACGCCGTGGCAGATGATCTGGCACGTCAAGCTGCCGTTGATGGCGCCGGTGCTCATCGTGACGGCGCTGCTGCGCCTGATCGACGCCTTCAAGGTGCTGGAGGTCATTCTGGTGATGACCAATGGCGGGCCGGGCCTCTCCACCGAGATCCTCGCCCTGCGCATCTCCCGCACCGCGTCGGAGTTTCGCGAACTCGGCGTGGCGGCGGCGATGTCGAACGTCCTGCTGATCCTGCTGATGCTGCTGACCATCGCGATGTTCGTCTACACGAAGGTCGTCGAGGCGCGCGCCGCCCGCCTGCGCGCCGCGCGGGAGGCCGACGCATGACGCAAACCCGCCCCAGCCCCGCTGTATACGCTCTGATCGCCGCCCTGGCCGTGATGGCCGTCGGCCCGATCGTCATGATGATCGCGACGTCGCTGAAGCTGAACGTCGACATCATGAACGAGAACGCCGGGCTGCTGTTCATGCCCACCTTGCGCAACTACGAGACCGTGCTGTGCAACGTGCTGCCCTACGAGCCTGCGCATGTGGACTTCTGCGACAAGACCTTCGGCCGGGCGCTCGGCAACTCGCTGATCGTGGCCAGCATCTCCACCGCGCTGACGCTCATCATCGGCTGCATGGCGGCCTATGCGCTGGTGCGGTTCCGCTTCATGGGCCGGGGCGCGGTGTCGCTGACCACGCTGCTGATGCGCATGGCGCCGCCGGCGGTGCTGCTGGTGCCCGTGTTCGGCATCTGGACGTTCCAGTACGGGCTGGACGGCAGCTACGCCGGCATCATTCTGGTCTATGTCGCGATGAACCTGCCCTTCGTGATCTGGATTCTGCAGAGCTTCATCGTGCAGACCCCGATCCAGCTGGAGGAGGCCGCGCGCATGGACGGCGCCGGCCCCTTCCAGGTGTTCTTTCTTGTGGTGCTGCCGCTGATCCAGCCCGGTCTGGCGGCCGCGGCGATCTTCACGTTCCGCATCGCGTGGAACGAGTTCCTGCTGGCCAACGCCCTGCTGGACCGCAACACCCGCACCGTGCCGGTGACCATCGTCAACTCGCTGACCGAGTATGACATCGACTGGGGCGCGATCATGGCGACGGGCATGCTGCTGGCGGCGCCGCCGGTGATCTTCACCTTCATCGCCGCGCGCCAGATCATCAGCGGCATGACCGCGGGGGCTGTGAAGGGCTGATGTGGGAGCTGCTGCTGGCCCCGATCGATCCCGCGCGCGAGCACATGGTCGGCGACGCGGTCGCCTGGCACGGTCGCATGATGGTCGCGGCCTGGGGTTTCGCGCTGCCGCTTGGGGTGCTGATTGCGCGGTTCTTCAAGATCACGCCCGGTCAGGACTGGCCGCGGCAGGTGGACAATCGGTTCTGGTGGGCCAGCCATCTTCGCCTGCAATACGCCGGCGGCGCGCTGATGCTGGTCGGGCTGGCCCTGGCGCTGTGGTCGGGCGGCGGCGGCGGCGACCACGGGACGCTGGGTTGGGTCGTGGCGGGTTTCGCGGCGCTGCAGTTTCTGGCGGGTTGGTTGCGGGGCACCAAGGGCGGGCCCGGCGACGTGGCGATGGCCGGCGACCACTACGACATGACGCCCCGTCGTCTGGCCTTCGAGTACTTCCACAAATACGTCGGCTATGCGCTGCTGCTGCTGGCCGCCTCGACGGTGGTCACCGGCATGTGGCGCGCCAACGCGCCGGTGTGGATGTGGGCTGGGCTGGCGCTCTGGTGGACGGCGCTGGTCGCGACCTTCGCGGCGCTGCAAGCTCGCGGCTGGGCGGTCGACACCTATCAGGCGTTGTGGGGCCCCGACCCGCGCCATCCCGGCAACGCCCGCCAGCCGACCTTTCCCGGCGTGCGCCGTCCCGGCGACGCGCTCTCCACCGAAGCGCGCTCCGACCGCCAACAGGCGCCGTGACGGCTCCTGCCGTCGAAGCGCCGAAGCGCCAGAGTTGTCCGCAAGAGCCGGGCTCCCGCGGAGTTCGCGTGCAGCGGCGGACGCGCCGACCCGACCCCTCTGGCCGTCGGCGCATCTCAACCGGGACGAGAAGCCTTGCGGCCGGGCGGGTATCGCGGCGAGAGACGTCGCCCGCGTCAAGCGACGCGCCAAACCGGCCCGGCCCGTCGCCGCATGTCCGCTCGTTGCCGGGCGCGACGGTCGGGGAGCCGTCCCCGTAGTACACAGGAGGGCCCCGCGCGGCGCGGCGCGACCGTCGCGGGTCCGGCG
>CAYGUQ010000426.1:0-4222 GCA_964352995.1 uncultured Rhodobacterales bacterium | reverse complement strand
CAGCTCGGCGAAGCGCCCCCCGCGCCCGAAGCGGCGGAGATCGACGCGGCGAAGCTCCGCCGCCAGCGCGACGCGCTCGGCGCCGTCAACCTGCGCGCCGAGGAGGACGCCGCCGAAGTGCGGAGCGAGCGCGACCAGCTCGCCGCCGAGAAGGCCGACCTCGAGGCCGCCATCGCGCGGCTGAGGCAGGGCGTGGCCGACCTCAACCGCGAGGGCCGGGCACGCCTGCTCGCAGCCTTCGACGAGGTCAACCAGACCTTCACCGGCCTCTTCCGCCACCTCTTCGGCGGCGGCGAGGCGTCGCTTGCGCTGGTGGAGAGCGACGACCCGCTGCAGGCGGGGCTTGAGATCATGGCGATGCCGCCGGGCAAGAAGCTCACCTCGCTCTCGCTGCTCTCGGGCGGCGAGCAGACGCTGACGGCGCTGGCGCTGATCTTCGCCGTGTTCCTGGTGAACCCCGCCCCGATCTGCGTGCTCGACGAGGTCGACGCGCCGCTCGACGACGCCAATGTCGGGCGCTTCTGCGACCTTCTCGACGAGATGACGCGGCGCACCAGCACGCGCTTCCTCGTCATCACCCACCACGCGGTGACCATGAGCCGGATGGACCGGCTCTACGGCGTGACCATGGCCGAGCAGGGCGTGAGCCAGCTCGTCAGCGTCGACCTCGCGCTCGCCGCCGAGATGGCTGTGGGCTGAGCGCGGCGTCAGCCTCCGCCGCGGCGCGCCCGCGCGGCCGTGACGAAGGCGCGGAACAGCTTGCGGTGGGGCCGCTTGTAGAACAGCAGCTCCGGGTGCCACTGCACGCCGACGCGGAAGGGAGCGCCCTCCGCCTCCACCGCCTGGATCATGCCGTGCTCGTCATGGGCCGCGACGCGCACGCCGGCCCCGAGACGGTCCACCGCCTGCGAATGCAGCGAGTTCACGCGGACCTTCTCCAGCCCGATCGCCTCGGCGAGGCGCGTGCCCTCGCAGACGGCGACGGTCTTGAGCGCCAGCGGCGTGCGCGGGTAGCGCGCAAGGTTGAAGCTCTCCTTGACGTCGCGGTGCAGCGCGCCGCCGCGATAGACGTTCATCATCTGGCTGCCGCGACAGATGCCGAGGATCGGTCGCCCCGTGTCCCAGAACCGCGCAAGCGCCGCCAGCTCCAGCGCGTCGCGCTCCGGGTCGAGGCGGACGTTGGGGCGCACCTGTCCGCCATAGAGCTCGGCGCTGACGTCGTCGCCGCCGCCGATCAGCAGGCCGTCGAGCCCGTCGAGCTTCGCCGGATCGAGCGGCGGCGCGATGCGCCGCGCCCGCGCGCCCTGCAGCCACAGCGAGATCACCGCGCCGACCCACAGCGCCCAGCCGCGGCCTCGCGGGCCGGTAACGCCGATCAGCGGTCCGCCAGCCATGTTCCGGCCCCTTTCGTTCGGAAGCGCGGAACCTAGCCTCCGCGCCGGGGTTCGACCACCGCAGGCGCGCGGGTCGTGTTGAGAAATGAAGCGCGAACGCCTATCATGAGAGCATCTGACGTCGAGGGCGCGCCGCCCCCGGCCGCAGAACCAGGGAGGACGTTCTGAAGGAACATCTCCAGCAGGGCGCTTCGCGCGCCCATGTCTCGCCGCCGCGCATGGCCGCCGCGGACGGGACCGACAGCGACGCCGCGCTTGCGCTCGTGCTCGCCTCGCTCGACGACGACAAGGCGGAGGACGTCGTCTCCTTCGACCTGCGAGGCAAGTCGCCCATGGCCGACCACATGGTCATCGCCTCGGGGCGATCTTCACGCCAAGTGTCAGCCATGGCCGAGAAGCTGCTTGAAAGGTTCAAGGAACGCTTCCACCGCTCGGCGCGCGTCGAGGGCAAGGAAGCGGGCGACTGGGTGCTGATCGATTGCGGCGACGTGATCGTGCACCTGTTCAGGCCCGAGGTCCGCGCCTTCTACCAACTCGAGAAGATGTGGGCGCCGGAGGCCGACATCCGCGCGCGGGCCGCCTCGGCCTGAGCGCGCCCTAGCCTGTGAAGATAGCGCTTCTGGCGGTCGGGCGGCTGCGCGCCGGCCCGGAGGCGGCGCTTCTGCGCGACTACATCGAACGATTCGACGCAGCGGGGCGCGGGCTCGCCCTTGGGCCGGCGCGCGTGGTCGAGGTCGAGGACAAGCGCGGCCGCGGACCCGACGCGGAGGCCGACCTTCTGCTCGCCGCCGCCCCGGAAGGCCCCCTCGTCGCGCTGGACGAGCGCGGCCGGCAGCTCGACAGCCCCACCCTCGCCCAGCGGCTCGCGACATGGCGCGACGACGGCGCGCGCGACGTCGCCTTCGCCATCGGCGGCGCGGACGGGCACGGCGCGGCGGTGCGGGAGCGCGCGGCGCTCATGCTCTCGTTCGGGCCGATGGTCTGGCCGCACATGCTGGCGCGCGTGATGCTGGCCGAGCAGCTCTACCGCGCGGCGACGATCCTCGGCGGCGGGCCGTATCACAGGGCGTGAAGCGCGGGCGGGCGCGGCCTCGTCAGCCGCCGGCGGGCGACGCCGGCGCCATCAGCCGCACCGGCGGCCGCTCGAAGCTGACGCGGCCGTCCTTCACGCCGAAGCGCGCCGGCGAGACGCGGGCCACCGCGTCCGCCGGCCCGGCCCCGTCCAGCGCCACCAGCGTCGCCGGAGCGCCGGGCGCGAGAGCCCGCGCAGGCCGGTTCATCAGCGCCGCCGCGTCGGCCGACATCATCGCGAACACCCCCTCCAGCGCCGCCGGCGCGCCGAGCTGCGCGACATGGGCGTAGAGGTTGGCCACCCGCAGCGGGTTGGCGTCCCCGAACGGCGTGAACGGGTTGAGGACGTTGTTCGTCGCCAGAGAGCAGCGGGCGCCGCAGGCGGCGACCTTGTGCGCCGGCGCGACGCCGCGCGGGGCGAGACGGTCGGCGCCGCGGCCCATCATGTAGAGGTCGGTCGCCGGCAGCACGGTCAGCGCCACGCCGGCGTCCGCCATCCGGCGCGCCATGGCCTCCAGCCGGTCCGGCGCCATCGCCGAGAGCCGCGTGACGTGGCCGATCGTCACCCGCCCGCCCCAGCCTGCGGCCTCGGTGCGCGCGCAGACCGCCTCGATCATGGTCTCGTCCGGGGAGAGGTCGAAGTCGAGATGCATGTCGATGTCGACGTCGCAGTCGCGCGCCATCCGGAAGACGATGTCGAGATGGGTCAGCGGCTCGGGGTCGGCGTAGGGGCAGGCGCCGATCAGCCGCGCGCCGCGCTCCAGCGCCCGCCGCATCAGCGCCTCGGTCCCCGGCAGGTTGGTGAGGCCCTCCTGCGGAAAGACGCAGAGCTCCACGTCGACGCCCCAGCCATGCGCCTTGGCGGCGGACTGCACGCCCTCGAAGCCCGTGAGCCCGATCACCGGGTCGACCTCGACATGGCTGCGCATGAGCGTCACGCCATGGGAGACGGCAGCGCGCAGCACCCTGCCCGCGCGGTCGGCGACGTCCTCCGCCGTAAAGCCCTTCTTGGCGCGGGCGACGCCGGCGATGGCCTCGGCGACGCCCTCGGCGGCGGGCGCTCGGTCGAGGATCATCGCCTTGTCGAGGTGGACGTGGCTCTCCACGAAGCCAGGAAAGACGAAGGCTCCGCCCCCCTCCAGCACGGCCGCGCCCGGCGCGGGCGCGATGCCGGGAGCGACGGCGGCGATGCGGCCTCCCGCGACCGCGATGTCCACCGGCTCGGCCCCTTCGGCGAGGCGCACGGCGCGTATCAGCAGGTCCATTCCCGGCGAGCCTTCTCGGTTAAGGGGCGCCCGGCGCGGCCGGGGCGCGGGCATGATGACCGTCAGGCCGACGCTGGCAAGCGCCGCGCTATTCGGCCGGAGCGGGCGCGGCGGCGGGCGCGGGGGCCGGCCGACTCCCCATCGCGAGGCGCAGCAGCGGAGGCACGATCAGCAGCGTCAGCACCGCCGAGAGCGACAGCCCGCCGACCACGACCGACCCGAGCCCGCGGTAGAGCTCCGACCCCGCTCCCGGGAACACCACCAGCGGCAGCATTCCGAACACGGAGGTCAGCGTCGACATGAAGATCGGCCTGACGCGGTTGCGCGTCGCCTCCAGGATCGCGGCGTCGACCTCCATCCCTTCCTCGCGATGGTGATAGAGCGCCTGATGGACCACGAGGATCGCGTTGTTCACGACGATGCCGACGAGGATGACGAAGCCGAGCAGCGTCAGCATGTCGAGCGGCTGGGCCTGCCAGACGTTAAGAATGG
>CAYGUQ010000425.1:0-4228 GCA_964352995.1 uncultured Rhodobacterales bacterium | reverse complement strand
CCTCGCGGGTCAACACGTTGTCCTCGCCATAGAGGGGCATGCCGCCGAGCGTCTTGCCGGTGGTCATCCAGTAGAGGCCCACCCACGGGTCGTAGGAGGCGACGCGGGTGGCGTCGGTGCCGGCGCCGACCGGCGCGCCCATGTCGATCATGCGCCGGATCGGCGGCGTCGCCTCCGCGGCCTTCGCGCCATAGCGGTCGACGTAGTACTCGCCCTGGAAGGCCATGCGGTGCTGGGTCGCGATCCCGCCGCCAAGCGCCGTGATCCGCTCGATGTTGCGGGGCGTGATCGTCTCGGCGTGGTCGATGATGAAGCGGGTCTCGAAGGGCTGGCGCTGGTTGACGCGCTCGAAGACGCTCAGGAACCGGTCGATGGTCTCGTCATAGGTGGCGTGGATGCGGAACGGCCACTTGTTGGTCGCCAGCAGCTCTACGATGGGCTCAAGCTCGCGCTCCATCGTGGGCGCGAGGTCGGGGCGCGGCTCCAGGAAGTTCTCGAAATCCGCCGCCGACCAGGTGAGGTTCTCGCCCGCCCCGTTCATCCGGAGCATGGCGGAGCCTGCGCCCGGCTCGGTCATGCCGATCCACCGCTCGTAGTCCGACAGCTCCGACCCCGCCGCCTGAGCAAACAGGTTGTAGGCGACGCGCACGGTCATCTGGCCGTCGTCGTGCAGCCGCTGGATGACGTCGTAGTCCTCCGGAAAGTTCTGCCCGCCGCCGCCGGCGTCGATCACCGAGGTGATGCCGAGTCGGTTCATCTCGCGCATGTAGTGGCGGGTGGAGTTGATCTGGTCCTCCATCGGCAGCTTCGGCCCGCGCGCCAGCGTGGAGTAGAGGATCAGCGCCGAGGGCTTCGCGATGAGTAGGCCGGTGGGGTTGCCCTGCGCATCCTTCTCGATCAAGCCGCCCGGCGGGTTCGGCGCGTCCCTGTCGAAGCCGAGAACGTCGAGCGCCGCCCGGTTCAGCAGCGCCCGGCCGTAGAGGTGCAGGATGAACACCGGGGTGTCGGGCGCGGCGGCGTTGATCTCGTCGAGCGTCGGCATCCGCCGCTCCGCGAACTGGAACTCCGACCAACCGCCTACCACCCGCACCCATTGCGGCGCGGGGGTGCGGTCGGCCTGCGCCTTCAGCATCCGCAGGGCGTCGGCCAGCGAGGGCGCGTTCTCCCAGCGCAATTCCATATTGTAGTTGAGGCCGCCGCGGATGAGGTGGGTGTGGCTGTCGTTAAGGCCGGGGATCACGCGCCGCCCCGCAATATCGATCACCTGCGTGCCCGACCACGCCAGCGGCATGATCGCCTCGTCGTCGCCGGTCGCCTGCACGACCCCTTGGCGGATCGCGACGGCCGATGTCTCTGGCGCGGCAGGGTCGAGCGTTGTGATGCGGCCGTTGCGCAGGATGAGGTCGGGGGCGTCGGTCATGCTCTGGGCTCCGGCGGCGAAGGGGCGCAGGCCTAGCGCGGCCGCGCCGGCGGCGAGCCCGGTCAGCACCGGGCGGCGGGGTGTTTGCGGAACGCGATCGGGTAGCGTCACAGCTCGGACATCCCGCCGTCGACGACATATTCCGAGCCCGTGACGAAACTCGCGTCAGGCGAGAGCAGGAAGGCGGCGACCGCGGCGACCTCCTCTGGGGTCCCGAAGCGACCGAGCGGCACCCGCGCCTTGATCTGTTCGGCGAACCCCTCGATCTCGGCGACGCCCAGGCCGGTGCGGGCGAAGAAGCCGGACCCGATCGGACCAGGGCTCACGGCGTTCACGCGGATGCCCCGCGGCGCGAGTTCACGCGCCATGACCCGCACCAGCGTCCGCAGCGCTCCCTTGGTGGAGGAGTAGATCGCGGAGGCCGGCAGGCCGATCCGATTGCCGACCGACGTCGTCACCAGGATCGCGCCCCCGTCCGGAAGCATCGGCGCGAGCGCCTTGGCCTGAAGGAGCGGCCCTTTCACAAGGACATCGTAGTGGCGGTCGAACTCCTCGGCGGTTACGGCCTCGAGCGGATGGAACCGTCCGAATCCGGCGTTGAGGAACGCCGCGTGCACGCCGCCTGCGTCCCGCACCGCCTCGGCAAGCGACGGCGCCGCGTCAGGATCGCCCGAGTCGTTGAGCACGAGGGTCGCCTCGGGCAGGGCGTGCGCCGCGGCGTCGAGGCTCTCGCGTCGGCTTCCCGTAAGGACGAGCCGACCGCCCTCGGCGGCGACGCGTTTCGCGGTGGCGAGGCCGATGCCGCTGGTGCCCCCCGTGATCAGGACGGTCATGTCTTGGAAGCGGTTCATGTCTGTCTCCGATGGGCTGCGCTTGTCTTCTCGGCGAAGCGCGCCGTCACTTCGAGGCGGCCGGAACCGGCTCCCGGGTCGGCCCATGGCTCACACGCTCGAGTCCCTTGTGGACCATGGTGTAGGCGTAATCGACGCCCATGCCGTAGGCGCCGGAATGCTCCTGCACGATGGCGATCACGGCGTCGTAGGTGTCGCGCCGCGCCCAGTCGCGCTGCCATTCCAGAAGCACCTGCTGCCAGGTCACCGGAACGACGCCCGCCTGGATCATGCGTTGCATCGAGTAGTCGTGCGCTTCCTTCGACGTCCCGCCGGAGGCGTCGGCCACCATGTATATCTCGTAGCCGCCCTCCAGCATGGCCGAGAACGCGAAGCTGTTGTTGCACACTTCGGTCCAGAGCCCCGACACGATCACCTTGTTGCGGCCGCTCGCGGCAAGCGCGTCGCGCACCTTCTGGTCGTCCCACGAGTTCATCGAGGTGCGTTCGAGCAGCGGCTGCTCAGGAAACACCGCCAGCAGTTCGGGATAGGTGTGGCCCGAGAAGCTCTCGGTCTCGACCGTGGTGATCGTTACGGGAACGCCGAAAACCTTGGCTGATTTGGCCAGCGCCACCGTGTTGTTCTTCAGCGCCTGCCGGTCGATCGACTGGACGCCGAAGGCCATCTGCGGCTGATGGTCGATGAAGATGAGCTGGCTGTTCTGCGGAGTGAGCTGTTCGAGCTTCGGATTGGTCATGGCGGTCTCCTGATGGGGGCGGCGCCGCGCCCCGTGCGATCGCTTGATCTCTTTGGGTCAGCAAATTAACCTGCTCGTCGACCGGCACAATTTGCAAACCTAGGGACACTCTGTCCCGAAATTCGGACAGGCGGCCTTGGACAGATTCAGCGAGCTCCGCGCCTTCGCCGCAGTCGTCGAGGCTGGCGGGTTCTCGGCCGCCGCGCGCGATCTTCGCCAATCGCGCTCAGCCGTTAATCGGCTCGTTATCGCGCTGGAGCAGCGGCTGGGGGTCCAGTTGCTGCATCGCACGACCCGTTCGGTATCCCCGACGAGCACCGGCCGCGCGCTCCATGAACGGGCCCGCCGCGTGCTGGAGGATCTCGAGGAGTTGGAGACGAGCGCCAGCGCGGCGCGCACCGAGGCGGCCGGCAAGCTTCGCATCAGCGTTCCACCGACCGTTGGCAATCCCGACTTTTCCCGACTTGTCGTCGATTTCATGGCGCGCCATCCGAAAGTCGAGATCGACGCCACGTTCGACACTAGGCTCGTCGACCCGATCGCCGAAGGCTACGATCTTGCGATCCGCATGGCGCCGCCCGACGAGGAGACGCCGCTCGTCGATCACCGACTGTTCGAGTTCAGCTATCTGCTCTGCGCATCCCGCGCCTATCTCGACGCGCGCGGGACGCCGTCGGGACCGGAGGATCTCCGCGGTCACGCGCTGGTCCATCAGGGTAGTTCCCTGGCGCGGCCGAGCTGGAACCTGCTCGGACCTTCGGGGCCGATCACTGTGCCTGTTCAACCGGTCCTGGCGACCAACAGCCTCTCGACCGTCATCATGGCCGTTCGGGCGGGTCTGGGGATCGGGATTGCGCCGGCACATGAGGTGCGGGCTGAAATCGAGTCGGGGGACCTCCGCCATGTTCTGCCGAAGTACTGCACGCCTGCCCGCATCTTGCAGGTCATCTATCCTCCGTCGCGCCACCTCTCCGAACGGGTGAGACTGTTCACCGATTTCGTCGCGGAGTCCTGCGAGACGATGGCTGGACCGGCTTAGACGCTGTCGTGGCGCCAGAATGCCGCCGCCTGTAATCAAGTATCTGAGTGCGACAATTTTTGGAACGAGAGGATCAGAGCGGCAGAAAACGCGTTGAGCCTTTCTTGAGGGCTGCTGGACTCTGTTGCGCAAAGGCGTCTGGTGGAGGGATTAACCTAGCGATTACAGCGTGATAGCTGGTG
>CAYGUQ010000424.1:1436-4230 GCA_964352995.1 uncultured Rhodobacterales bacterium | reverse complement strand
GAGCGGTTTGCGCGCC
The DNA here is from genome assembly GCA_964352995.1 of uncultured Rhodobacterales bacterium. Classification (GTDB taxonomy): domain Bacteria; phylum Pseudomonadota; class Alphaproteobacteria; order Rhodobacterales; family Rhodobacteraceae; genus Rubrimonas. Next base: position 4,214 of record CAYGUQ010000424.1, on the reverse strand, counting down.
GCCTTGAGCGTTGGAGCGTCAGCCATGGGCGGCGACGTATCGCGGCCCATGGCCCTGCGCAAGTCGCGCCGGTCGCGGCGCGGCCCGCATCGGTCTCAGCTCAGCTGAGCACGCCCTTGGACTTCGCGACATGGGTCGCGATGGCGTCCATCAGCGGCGGCGAAAGCGCGTCGTAGGGCTCCAGCCCGAGTTCCTTGAGGCGCGCGCGCACCTTGTCCATCTGCTCGGGCCGGTAGCCGCCGCCCTCGATGACCGAGGAGACGAAGGCCGCGAACTCCGCCGGGGACCAGCCGCCCTGGTCGCTGAGCTCGGAGTGAACGAAGTCGAGGCCGTGGAAGGGATGGCCCTGATTCTCGATGCGCCCGTACATGTGCACGCCGCAGCCCTTGCAGGCGTGGCGCTGGATCGCGGCCGAGGCGTCGACGATCTCCAGCTTGTCGCCGTTGGCGGTCACCGAGACCTTGTCGCGGCTCACCACCGCGATCTGGCTGAAAGGCGCGCCGGCGGGCTTCCAGCACTTCGTGCAGCCGCAGATGTGGTTGTGCGCGGTCTGCGCGTCGATGCGCACCTCGACCTTGTCGCTCGCGCACTTGCAGTGGATCGTCCCGCCGCCGAAATTCGCCGCGCCGGGCTTCACGCCGCCGTCGACCGACGGATGGATCCTGATCCCGCTGGTGTCCACCTTCGGAGCCGCGGGCGTCGCCGGAGCAGGCGCCGCCTTGTCTCCCCCCCCGAACAGAAAGTCGAAAAGACCCATTGCTTCCTCCCTCTGAAAGCGCGCCGTTCAGCGTCGCGCATGTCGGAACACTGCCGCGCCCCGGCGGGTTAGTCGCGGGAAAAAACTGGACTGCGCGCTTTTCTCGCGCACGCGCGCGCCTCGCCCGCGGCGGCGACGCTGGCGTTTCGGCGGGGACGGGCTAGGCTGACAGGGGCCCGGATCCGGCATTCCGATCGATGGATGGACCGCATGAAGCAACTGCACGGCCTTGTCGCCGCGGCGCTCTGCGCCGCCAGCCTCGCCGGCTGCGCCGCGACCGACATCTTCGACGAGCGCATCACGCAGGTCGACGTCCTGTCCGCCTACGCGCCGAACACTTTCGGCGCCTTCGCCGCCTCGGGGCCGCTGGTCGAACTTCAGGGGCCGATCCCAGGCGGCGCGAGCCCGCAGGAGGTCGCCGCCGCCCTTCGGATGCCCGGCTTCTGGCCGAACGCGCCCTTCTCCGCCGTCGCCGAGGGCGAGGCGCCGGAGATGCAGCGCATCGTGATCGGGTTCGGCGCGGCGACGGCGGCGAACGCGACGCTGGTCTGCGAGGGCCGGCCGGCGGGCGGCGGCGTCGCCGACAGCCTTCAGGCCTTCGTCGCCTACTGCATGGGCCGGCGCGCCGCGTCCTCCGCGCATCTGAGCCGGAGCGCGCTCGTCACGCCGGCGGACCCCGCCTTCGGCGACGCCTTCGCGCGGGTGTTCATCCAGATCGCGCCGCGCAGCGACCCAGACCGCGACGGCGACGACTGCCGCATCAGGCCCTGCCTTTGAGCCGCCTGACCGCGATGCTGGGGCGTCTCGCGGCGGTCCTCGGCGTCGCGCTGGCCGGCTGCGACGACGTCGAGAAGATCACGCGGGTCGATGCGCTCGTGAGCAACCTGCGCAGCCGCATCGTCCCGATGGCCGCCGGCGGGCTGCCGACGGAGCTGCACGGCGCGCCCTTCGCCGGGCTTTCCGCCGGCGAGGTGGTCGCGCGCCTGCGCCTGCCCAACGGCTGGCCGGCGGATATCGGCTTCCGGGAGGCGACGCAGGCGGATGCGAGCCGCCTCGTGCTCGCCTTCAACCCGACGACCGCGCCGGACGGCTACGCGCTGTGCCGCGGCGTAGTCCCGTCGCCCGGCGCGGCCCGCGAGCAGGGCTTCTCCGCGCTGGCGACGTTCTGCGCGGGCGACCGCGCGCTGGTCACGGGGTTTCTGGAGGCGCCGAACGTGCGCGCCGACGACCCCGACGCATTCGCCGCGGCGATGACGCGGCTCTTCAGGCAGATGCTCGACTAGATCGCGACGCCGCGGCGGCCGGCGAGATCGGTGAAGAACTGCCAGGCGACGCGGCCGGAGATGGCGCCGCGAGCCTGCCGCCACTCGATGGCCTCCGCCCGCAGCGTCTCGTCGTCGATCTCCACGCCATGCGCGTCGCAGTAGCCGCGGATCATCGCGAGGAAATCGTCCTGGCCGCAGGGGTGGAAGCCGAGCCAGAGGCCGAAGCGGTCCGACAGCGAGACCTTCTCCTCCGTCGCCTCCGAGGGGTTGATCGCCGTCGAGCGCTCGTTCTCGATCATGTCGCGCGGCATGAGGTGGCGGCGGTTCGAGGTCGCGTAGAACAGCACGTTCTCGGGCCGGCCCTCGACGCCGCCGTCGAGCACCGCCTTGAGGCTCTTGTAGCCCTGATCGCCGATATCGAAGCTGAGGTCGTCGCAGAACAGAAGGAACCGCGCGTCGGCGCCGCGCAGCAGCCGCAGCAGCCGCGGGATGCTCGGCAGGTCCTCGCGCTGGATCTCCACGAGGATCAGGCGCTTCGCGCCGTCGGTCTTCGCCGCCTCGGCGTGGGCCGCCTTCACGAGGCTCGACTTGCCCATGCCGCGCGCGCCCCAGAGCAGCGCGTTGTTGGCCGGCAGCCCGCGCGCGAAGCGGCGCGTGTTCTCGAGAAGCTGGTCGCGCGCGCGGTCCACCCCCGGCAGCAGCACTAGCCCCACGCCGCAGACCATGCGCACCCGCTCCAGCCCCTCCGCGACCGCG
>CAYGUQ010000424.1:0-1426 GCA_964352995.1 uncultured Rhodobacterales bacterium | reverse complement strand
CCAGAGCAGCGCGTTGTTGGCCGGCAGCCCGCGCGCGACCAGCTTCTCGAGAACACGCGCCGCTTCGCGCGCGGTCCACCCCGACGAGCAGGTCTAGCGCCACGCGGGAGACCTTGCGCACCGGCTCCAGCCCGTCGGGGTCGGCGCGCCAGAGGAACGCCTCGGCCTCGCCGAAGTCGGGATCGGCCAGCGGGGGCGGCGCCAGCCGCTCAAGCGCAGCGGCGATGCGCTCTAGCGCATCGGCGCCCTCCACCGTCGCGTCCCTCATCGACGCAGGACCGCCGTCGCGGCCTCCGTCATGGCGCCGGATCCTCGCCCGACATCGTCCGCTCGAACTCCGCCTCCTCGGCCTTCTCGCGGGCGTCGCGCTTGCGCTCGGCCAGCCGCACCAGGATGATGGAGATCTCGTAGAGCAGGTAGATCGGGATGCCGAGGCCGATCTGGCTGATCGGGTCCGGCGGAGTCAGCACCGCCGCCGCCGCCGCGATGCCCACCACGGCGTATTTCCGGCCGTTGGCGAGCCCCTCGGCGGAGACGATGCCGGCCCGGCCCAGCAGCGTCAGCAGCACCGGCAGCTGGAAGCAGATGCCGAAGGCGAGGATGAACGTCATCACCAGGCTGAGATACTCGTTCACCTTGCCGAGGAACTCGATCTTCGTCTGCCCGTCGGCGCCCTGCGCCTGGAAGTCGAGGAAGAAGTCGATCGCCATGGGCATGACGAGGAAGTAGACGAGCGCGGCGCCCATCGTGAACAGCACCGGCGTCGCGATCAGGAAGGGCAGGAAAGCGCTGCGCTCGTCGCGGTAGAGCCCGGGCGCGACGAACTTCCAGACCTGCGCGGCGATCATCGGGAACGACAGGAAGAACCCGCCGAACACCGCGATCTTGAGGTGCACGAAGAAGGTCTCGTAGAGCTGCGTATAGATCAGCCGCGGGTCCTGCCCGCGCGCCATGAGGCGGTCGCGCAGCGGCCCCGTCAGGATGTCGTAGATCTCCTGCGCGAAGAAGAAGCACACCAGCGCCGCGACGCCAAGCGCTATCAGCGCCCGGATCAGGCGCGTGCGCAGCTCCATCAGATGCTCGATCAGGGGCGCCTTGGAGGCGTCCACCTCGTCCGAAGCGGTCATCGAAGGGAGCTCATCGCTGGCGATCCATCAAAGGTTCAGGCCCCCTCGGTCGGCGCCGGAGCCGGCTTGGGCTGGGGCGACGGCGCGGTGGCGGGCCCGGAGGCCGGAGCCGGGGCAGTCGAGGCTGGGGCAGTCGAGGCCGGAGCCGAATCCGGCGCCGCCGTCGGCTCGGCGCTCGGCGTGCGCGTCGGCGTGGTCAAGAAGCGCGTGTTCCGCGGCAAGCGCACGCTGGGCGACTTCCTCCGCGAAGAGGTCTGGCGCTCCTCGACCTCGACCTCCGAATACGAGCTCGAGCTGCG
>CAYGUQ010000423.1:0-4244 GCA_964352995.1 uncultured Rhodobacterales bacterium | reverse complement strand
CCGCCCGGCCTGATCCTGATCAAGGCGGAAGGGTCGGGAACGGCGCAGAAGGACGCGGTTTTGGGGAGGGATCATGTCGACCGATCGCGCGCGCGCTCTTCTGCGGCCCGCCCTGCTCGCCTGCGCGGTCGCGGGGCTGGCGGCGGGTCTGGCGGTGTGGCTGGCGGCGTGGCTGGCGGCGGGGGCCTCCGGCGCCGAGGACTGGGCGCGCCTGCTCTGGATCGCCGGCGCCGCGCCGGTGCTGGCCGGGCTCGTCTGGGAGATCGTGACGAGCCTGCGGCGCGGCGAGGTCGGGCTCGACATCGTCGCCGCGCTGTCGATGACCGCCGCGATGATCTTCGGCGAGCACCTCGCCGCCGCCATCGTCGCGCTGATGTACGCCGGCGGCCAGTATCTGGAGAGCTTCGCCGAGGCGCGGGCGCGCCGCGAGATGACCGCCCTGCTCTCCCACGCCCCGCGCAGCGCCATGCGCCACCGCGACGGCGGGCTGGAGGAGATCGCGCTCGACGCCATCGCCCCCGGCGATCGGCTGCTGATCCGCAAGGGAGACGTCGCGCCGGTCGACGGAGCCGTGGCGGCCGGCGTCGCCGTGCTCGACCAGTCCACGCTGACCGGCGAGCCGCTGCCGGTGAAGCGCATGGCGGGCGAGCCGGTGCTCAGCGGCTCGGCCAATGTCGGCGAGCCGTTCGACCTGACCGCCGAGAAGCGCGCCGCCGACAGCGCCTTCGCCGCGATCCTGCGCATCGTCGAGGGCGCCCAGAAGGCGCGCGCGCCGATGGCGCGGCTCGCGGACCGCTATGCGCTGGTCTTTCTGGCGGCGACCGTGGCCCTCGCCGGCGCGGCCTGGGCGCTGACCGGCGACCCGACGCGCGCCGTCGCGGTGCTCGTCGTCGCCACGCCCTGCCCGCTGATCCTCGCCGTGCCGGTGGCGCTCATCGCCGGGCTGTCGCGCGCCGCGGGGCGCGGCGTGCTCGTCAAGAACGGCAAGACGCTGGAGACGCTGGCGGCGGTGCGGGTGCTGGTGCTCGACAAGACCGGCACGCTCACCCACGGCCGCGCGGCGCTGCGGCGCGTCGCGCCGGCGCCGGGCGTCGACGCGACTGAGACGCTGCGGCTCGCCGCCTCGCTCGATCAGGTCTCCCGGCACGCCGTGGCCGAGGCGCTGGTGGCCGAGGCGCGGGCGCGCGGGATGGCGCTCTCCACGCCGAGCGAGGTGCGCGAGACCGCCGGCGAAGGGCTGGAGGGCGTCGTCGACGGCCGCCGCGTCGTCGTAGGCGGGCGGGCCTTCGTGGCCGCGCACCTCGGCGAGCGGGCCGGGGCCGTTGCCGATGCGCCGGCCGAGGTCGGCGCGGTGACGGTCGCGGTCGCGGCGGACGGCGCGGCGCTCGGCGAGATCGTGATGGCCGACGCGCTGCGCGACGGCGCGCAGGGACTGATCGCGGGGCTCCGCGCGGCCGGCGTCGCGCGCATCGTTCTGGCGACCGGCGACCGGCGCGACGTCGCCGAGGCGGTGGCCGGCGGTCTGGGACTCGACGCGATCCGCGCGAACCTCACGCCCGACGAGAAGGTCCTCGTCGTGCTGTCGGAGCGCAAGCACGGCCCGGTGATGATGGTCGGCGACGGCGTCAACGACGCGCCGGCGCTGGCGGCGGCGGACGTCGGCATGGCGATGGGCGCCCGCGGCGCGGCGGCCTCGGCGGAGACGGCGGACGTCGTGCTGCTGGTGGACGACGTCTCCCGCGCGCTGCCGGCCATCCTCATCGCCCGCCGCTCCCGCGCCATCGCGCTGCAGAGCGTCTTCGTCGGCTTGGGCCTGTCGATCCTCGGCATGGTCGCTGCGGCCTTCGGCCTGATCACCCCCGTGCAGGGCGCGCTGCTGCAGGAGCTGATCGACGTCGCCGCGATCCTCAACGCCCTGCGCGCGCTGGGCGGCGGCGCCGGCGAGGCCGGGCGGACGGACCTGCGGCATCGTCGCGAAACCGACCCGGCGCCGGCGTCGCGACAAGATTGGCCTTTGGCGGATGGGCGGCCCTGACGCATGCTGGCGGCTCCGGCGCGGCCATCGAGCGGCGGCGCCGGCAAGCCGGTCGTCCGAACCGGCCCATACCCGGAGGATCCGCGATGAACCTGAGACCCGACCCGACATTCCATCCGTCGCCGCGCATGGCGATGGCGGCGCCGGCCGAGACGGTGGCCTACACGCTGATGCTGAGCCCGGACTTCTCGCAGCCCGACGCGCTGGCGGTGGTGGACGTAGACCCGTCCTCCGCGACATGCGGCCAGATCGTCCACGTGCTCGCGATGCCGAACAAGGGCGACGAGTTCCACCATTTCGGCTGGAACGCCTGCTCCTCGGCGCTGTCGCCGCTGACCGGCCACGCCTTCCTGCAGCGGCGCTACCTGATCATCCCCGGCATCCGGTCCTCGCGCATCTATGTCATCGACACGCAGCCGGACCCGCGCAAGCCGACCATCCACAAGATCATCGAGCCCGAGGAGCTCTTCGCCCGCACCGGCTATTCGCGGCCCCACACCGTGCATTGCGGGCCGGAGGGCGTCTACGTCTCGACGCTGGGCGGCGGCGGCGCGGACGGAACCGACGGCCCGCCGGGCATCTTCATCATGGACTGCGAGACCTTCGAGATCCGCGGCCGCTGGGAGATGGACCGCGGCCCGCAGGACAAGCACTACGATTTCTGGTGGAACCTGCCGCGCGACTACATGGTGTCGAGCGAATGGGGGCTGCCGCCGCAGTACGAGAACGGCATCGTGCCGGAGGACCTGCTGGCCAACCGCTACGGGCATTCGCTGCATTTCTGGGACCTGCGCGCCCGCCGCCATGTCCAGACCATCGACCTCGGCGCCCATCACCAGATGGCGCTGGAGGTGCGGCCGGCGCATGACCCGGTGAAGGAGTACGGCTTCCTCGGCGTCGTGGTGGACACGACGAACCTGGAAGGCTCGATCTGGACCTGGTGGCGCGAGGGCGGAAAGTTCCACTGCGAGAAGACCGCGACGATCCCGCCGGAGCCGGCGGAGAAGGACGCGCTGCCGCCGCTGCTGCAGGGCTTCGGCGCCGTGCCGCCGCTGGTGACCGACATCGACCTCTCGCTCGACGACCGCTTCCTCTACGTCGCCTGCTGGGGCACGGGCGAGCTGCGCCAGTACGACGTGAGCGAACCGCGCAAGCCGACGCTCGCCGGCTCGGTGCATCTCGGCGGCATAGTCCGCAACACGGCCCACCCGAGCGGCAAGGCCTTCGGCTACGGCCCGCAGATGCTGGAGATCAGCCGCGACGGCAAACGCGTCTACTGGACCAACTCGCTCTACTCGACCTGGGACGACCAGTTCTATCCCGGCGAGCGGGGCGGCGCGATGGTGAAGGCCGATGTCGGCGCGGAGGGCGGGCTGACGCTCGACCCGGCGTTCCATGTCGAGTTTCCCAAGGGCTACCGCGCGCATCAGATCAGGCTGGAGGGCGGCGACTGCTCGACCGACAGCTTCTGCTACCCCAACGTCTGAGCGGCGGTGTTCGAGCAATCGACCGCTCTGCTCTGGCTCGCGGTCCTCGGCAGCGGCCTCTATCACGGGCTGAACCCCGGCATGGGCTGGCCGCTGGCGGTCTCGGCGGGGCTGATGAACGGCGGCGCGGGGAGCCGCGGGCGCGCGCATCTGCTGCGGGCGCTCGGGCCGCTGGCGGCGGGGCACTTCGCGGCGATGCTGGCGATGCTGCTGCCCTTCGCGGCGCTCGCGAGCCTTGTGCGCCATCAGGAGGAGATCAGACTCGCCGCCTCGGCGCTGCTGATCCTCGCCGGCGCGGCGCTGCTGGTCTGGCGGCGGCACCCGCGAGCGCTGGCCCGCATTCCGCCGAGCCGGCTGGCGCTGTGGTCCTTCGCGGTGGCGATCGCCCACGGCGCCGGGCTCATGCTGCTGCCGGCCTATCTCGGCCTCTGCGCGGCCGGGCCCGCTGGGCCGGAGGCGGCGGGCGCGCTGATGGCCGGCGCCGCCGGCGCGGCGCTCATCGTGGCGGCGGCGCATGCCGCGGCGATGATCGCCGCAGGCGGCGCCGTCGCGCTGCTGGTCCACGGGTGGCTGGGCCTGAGCTTTCTGAGGCGCGGCTGGTTCGACCTCTCGACCGTCTGGGCGCTGAGCCTCATCCTCGTCGGCGCCGCGACGCTCAGACTGCCGGCCTGAGCGCCGCGGCGCCGTCCGGCGCAAAGGCCGGGCGCCTCCGGGGCGTCGCC
>CAYGUQ010000422.1:0-4289 GCA_964352995.1 uncultured Rhodobacterales bacterium | reverse complement strand
TCCCGGCGAGCCCCTCGACGCCCTGAAGGTCGATCAGATGCGCCGGCGCCGCCATGCAGGGCGACATCGAGCCCGGCGCCGACACGCGCGGCCCGGTCGAGTTCAAGCGCCACGTCGCCGGCGTCATGCTGCGCCGCGCCGTCGCCCGCGCCGCCAGCCGCGCCTGAGGAGCCAGCCAATGTCCAAGATGCACGTCAAGCTCACCGTCAACGGCAAGGCGGTCGAGGCTCTGGCCGAGCCGCGCACGCTGCTGATCCACTTCCTGCGCGAGGAGCTGGGGATCACCGGCCCCCATATCGGCTGCGAGAGCTCCCACTGCGGCGCCTGCACGGTGGACATGGGCGGCCGCTCGGTGAAGGCCTGCACGATGTTCGTGGCGCAGGCCAACGGCGCCGAGATCACCACCGTCGAGGGGCTGGCCGCGCCCGACGGCGCGCTGCACCCGCTGCAGGAGGCGTTCCGCGAGCATCACGGCCTGCAGTGCGGCTACTGCACGCCGGGCATGATCACCCGCGCCTACCGGCTGCTGCAGGAGAACCCGAGCCCCACCGAGGCCGAGGTGCGCTTCGGGCTGGCCGGCAACCTGTGCCGCTGCACCGGCTACCAGAACATCGTCAAGGCGGTGCTCGCCGCCGCGCCCGCCATGCAGGCGCTCAAGGAGGCCGCCGAATGAACGAGATGACCCCCCCGGCCGGCGACCGCGCCGCCGCGCTCAAGGGCCTCGGCGCGTCGCGCAAGCGCGTCGAGGACGTGCGCTTCACGCAGGGCAAGGGCAACTACGTCGACGACATCAAGCTCAAGGACATGCTGTTCGGCGACTTCGTGCGCTCGCCCTACGCCCACGCCCGCGTCAAGTCGGTCGACAAGACCGCCGCGCTCGCGGTGCCGGGCGTGATCGCGGTGCTGACGGCCGAGGACCTCGCGCCGCTCGGCCTGCACTGGATGCCGACGCTGGCCGGCGACAAGCAGATGGTTCTGGCCGACGGCAAGGTGCTCTACCAGGGCCAGGAAGTCGCCTTCGTCGTCGCCGAGAACCGCTACGCCGCCGCGGACGCGATCGAGCTGGTCGAGGTGGATTACGAGGCGCTGCCGGTCGTCACCGACCCCTTCAAGGCGCTGGAGCCCGACGCCCCGGTGCTGCGCGAGGACCTCGCCGGCAAGACCGAGGGAGCCCACGGCCCCCGCCGCCACCACAACCACATCTTCCTGTGGGAGCAGGGCGACAAGGCCGCGACCGAGGCCGTGATCGACGGCGCCGACGTGGTGGCCGAGGAGCGCATCCACTACCATCGCACCCATCCCTGCCCGCTGGAGACCTGCGGCTGCGTCGCGAGCATGGACAAGATCACCGGCAAGCTGACGCTCTGGGGCACCTTTCAGGCGCCGCACGCCGTGCGCACGGTCGCCTCGCTGATCTCCGGCATCGCCGAGCACAACATCCGCGTGATCTCGCCCGACATCGGCGGCGGCTTCGGCAACAAGGTCGGGGTCTATCCCGGCTACGTCTGCTCCATCGTCGCGTCCATCGTCACCGGCAGGCCGGTGAAATGGGTCGAGGACCGGATGGACAACCTGATGACCACGGCTTTCGCGCGCGACTACTGGATGGACGGGCGCATCGCCGCGACGAAGGACGGGCGCATCACGGGGCTCTGGTGCCACGTCACCGCCGACCATGGCGGCTTCGACGCCTGCGCCGACCCCACCAAGTTCCCGGCCGGCTTCTTCAACATCTGCACCGGCAGCTACGACATCCCCGTCGCCTATGTCGGCGTGGACGGCGTCTACACCAACAAGGCGCCCGGCGGCGTGGCCTATCGCTGCTCGTTCCGCGTGACGGAGGCCGCCTATTTCATCGAGCGGATGGTGGACGTGCTGGCCATCAAGCTGGGGATGGACCCGGTGGAGCTGCGGCTGAAGAACTTCATCCGCAAGGACCAGTTCCCCTACCACTCCGCGCTCGGCTGGGAATACGACAGCGGCGACTATCACACCGCCATGGAGCAGGCGCTCAAGGCCGTCGACTACAAGGGCCTGCGCGCCGAGCAGGCGGGGCGGCTGGAGGCGTTCCGGCGCGGAGAGACGCGGAGCCTCATGGGGATCGGCGTGGCGTTCTTCACCGAGATCGTCGGCGCCGGCCCGGTGAAGAACTGCGACATCCTCGGGCTTGGGATGTTCGACAGCTGCGAGATCCGCATCCACCCCACCGGCTCGGCCATCGCGCGGCTCGGCACCATCTCGCAGGGCCAGGGCCACGCGACGACCTTCGCGCAGATCCTCGCCAGCGAGATCGGCATCCCCGCCGACGACATCACCGTCGAGGAGGGCGACACAGACACCGCGCCCTACGGCCTCGGCACCTACGGCTCGCGCTCGACGCCCGTCGCCGGCGCCGCCACCGCGATGGCGGGGCGCAAGATCAGGGCCAAGGCGCAGATGATCGCCGCCTACCTGCTGGAGGTGCACGACGACGACGTGGAGTTCGACGTCGACCGCTTCCAGATCAAGGGCGCGCCGGAGCGCTTCAAGACCATGAAGGAGATCGCCTTCGCCGCCTACAATCAGGCGATCCCGGGGCTGGAGCCGGGCTTGGAGGCCGTCAGCTACTACGATCCGCCGAACATGACCTATCCGTTCGGGGCCTACATCTGCGTGATGGACGTGGATGTGGACACCGGCGTCTGCGACATCCGCCGCGTCTATGCGCTCGACGACTGCGGCACGCGCATCAACCCGATGATCATCGAGGGGCAGGTCCATGGCGGGCTGACCGAGGCGCTGGCCATCGCGATGGGGCAGGAGATCGCCTACGACGAGGACGGCAACGTCACCACCGGCACGCTGATGGACTTCTTCATCCCCACCGCCGTCGAGACGCCGCATTACGAGACCGACCACACCGTCACGCCCTCGCCGCACCACCCCATCGGCGCCAAGGGCGTCGGCGAGAGCCCGAACGTCGGCGGCGTGCCGATGTTCTCCAACGCGGTGATGGACGCCTTCAAGCCCTTCGGCCTGACGCACGCCCACATGCCGCACGACCACTGGCGGGTGTGGCGCATCGCCAACCAGCTCGGCCTGCACGGCTGAGGCCGCGGCGCCGTGGCGGCTCAAACGGGCTGGACCGACCTGCGGGCGCGGCTGGCGGCGACGGGCTACGTCGCCTCCGACGCGCTCGCCATGGCGCTCCACCTCGCGCTGACGCTCGGCCGGCCCCTGCTGCTGGAGGGGGCGGCAGGCGTCGGTAAGACCGAGCTCGCCAAGACGCTGGCGACGCTGCTGGGCGCGCGGCTGATCCGGCTGCAGTGCTACGAGGGGCTCGACGCCAGCCACGCCATCTACGAATGGAACTACCAGCGGCAGCTGCTGGCGATCCGCGCCGGCGGCGACGCCGACGAGAAGCGCGTCTTCTCCGAGGAGTTCCTGCTCACGCGGCCGCTGCTAGAGGCGATCCGCCAGCCCGAGGCGCCGGTGCTGCTGATCGACGAGATCGACCGCGCGGACGAGGAGTTCGAGGCCTATCTGCTCGAAATCCTGTCGGACTTCCAGGTGTCGATCCCCGAGCTCGGCACCATCGCGGCGACGACGCGGCCCCATGTCATCCTCACCGCCAACGGCGCGCGCGACCTGTCCGACGCGCTCAGGCGGCGCTGCCTCTACGCGTGGATCGACTATCCCGACCGCGCGACCGAGGCGGCGATCCTCGCCGCGAAGGGCCCCGGCGCGTCGGAGCGGCTCGCCGGCCAGATCGTCGGCTTCGTGCAGGCGCTGAGGCGCGAGCCCCTGGAGAAGACGCCGGGCGTGGCGGAGATGCTCGACTTCGCCGCCGCGCTGGCGGGCCTTGGCGTCAACGACCTGACCGAAGACCCCGCGGCCCTGCACGCGACAATGGTCTGCCTGCTCAAGACCGAGGCCGACAGCGCGGCGATCACGCCGGAAGTGGTCCAGCGCCTCGCCGGGCGCGCGGCGTGAGCGGCGCGGGCCCGGCGCAATGAGCCGCGTCACCCGTTTTCCGGCGCGCGCGGAGGGGCCGGCGGCGCGGCTGGCCGACTTCATCGGCCATCTGCGCCTGAACGGCTTCGCGCTGGGGCCGGGCGAGGCCGCCGTGGCGCTGGCGGCGCTGACTGCGGCGGGATCGCCGACGCCGCTGGCGGCGCGGCTCGCGCTCAGGGCTGTCTGCGTCGCGGACGCGGATCAGAGCGCGCGCTTCGACGATCTCTTCGACGGCTTCTGGCTCAACCGCGGCCGGGCGCGGCCGGCGCCGCCCCGCCGGTCGGCGCCCGAACGCC
>CAYGUQ010000421.1:0-4299 GCA_964352995.1 uncultured Rhodobacterales bacterium | reverse complement strand
GGGCCGATGGCGCGCGGCTGAGGCCCGGAAATGGAGCGAGACGGCATGACGCAGGCGCCGACCGAAGGCCCGATCTCCGCGCGCGTGGCGGCGCGCCTCGCCGCCATCGCAGAACGCGAACCCGTGCTGCGGGCCTATGCGCATCTCGACCCCGACGCCGCGCTCGCCGCGGCGCGCGCGCTCGACGGCCGCGACGACCCGGGCCCGCTCGGCGGCGCCGTCGTCGCGATCAAGGACATCTTCGACACCGCGGACATGCCGACCTGCTGCGGCTCGCCGATCCACGCCGGCCGCCGGCCGGGCCGCGACGCCGCCGCGGTCGCCGCCATCCGCGCCGCCGGCGGCGTGATCGTCGGCAAGAGCGTCACCACCGAGTTCGCCTACATGAACCCCGGCCCGACGACGCACCCGCTGAACTCCGCGCACACGCCCGGCGGCTCGTCGAGCGGATCGGCCGCTTCGGTCGCTGCCGGCGGGGCGGACTTCGCCACCGGCACGCAGACTGCGGGCTCGATCATCCGGCCCGCCGCCTTCTGCGGGGTTGCGGGCTTCAAGCCGAGCCGGGGCCTCGTCAGCCGCAGCGGCCTCGCGCACTTCTCCGAGACGCTCGACACCATCGGCGGCTTCGCGCGGGACGTCGCCGGCGTCGCCCGTCTGGTCGGCGCGATGGCGGGGCGGCGCGACCTGATCGCGCTGGCGCCGGCGCCCGTCGCCCCCCGCGTCGGCGTGGTGCGCGGCGCCGAATGGGGCCCGGCGACGCCCGAGGCCCACGCCGCGCTCGAGAGCGCCGCCGCCCGCTTCGCCCGCGCCGGGGCTTCGGTGCGCGACGTCGACCTTCCCGAGCCCTGCCGGGGCCTGCTCCCGGTGCAGCAGGCGGTGATGGCGCATGAGGGCGCCAGGGCGCTCGCATGGGAGGCCGCGGCTGCCTGGGACAGTCTCAGCGCGCCGCTCCAGGCGCTGATCGAGGAGGGCCGCGGGGTCGACGCCCGCGACCACGCCGCGCACATGCGCCGCGCGGTCAGGGCGCGGGCGGCCATGGCGGGCTTCTTCGAGGACGTGGACGTCGCGCTGACGCTCAGTGCGCCCGGCGAGGCGCCGGAAGGCCTCGCCAGCACCGGCGACTCCTCCTTCAACCGGGTCTGGACCCTGCTCGGCGGCCCGGCGCTCAACCTGCCGGCGGGAACCGGCCCCAGCGGCCTGCCGCTCGGGGTGCAGCTCGTCGGGCCGGTCTGGCGCGACGCCGAGACCGCCGCTTTCGCGCTGTGGGCGGAGGCCGTGCTCGCTGAAGCCTGAGCCCCCCCGCCGTCAGCCGGCTGTCGAGGATCTCTCGCGGCTGCGGCGCATGGGCCTCAACACCCGCAGGTGGACGACGGCGACCGTCGTGGCGGCGAGCGCCGCGCCGCACAGCATCGTCTTGGAGAGCGCGCCCATCGTGCCCTCGATCAGCATCGCGTGGACGACCGAGCCGACCACGACGATGACTGCGAGGGCGTTGTGCGCCACCCGCCACGTCGACGGCTTCAGCCCGAGCCTGCCCCTGAGCGCAGCCAGCGCCGCAGTGAAGATCAGCGCCCACATCGCCGCCACGCCGTAGACCGAGAACGGCGTCGGGGACACCAGCAACAGCGCGTCGAGCGCGTCAGGCGGGCTTGTCGCGTAAAGACCGCCGACATGCAGCGCCACCGCCAGCGTGATCCCGCCCCCCGCCCACCGATGCAGCCGACGCCCTGTCGCCTGGCTCAGGCCCGGCAGGTACCCCGCGGCGAGCAGGGGCTGCGCGAGCAGCAGCGCCAGCCCCGCCGCGCCGGCGAGGCCCGCCATCACGTAGGGCGCGCCGCGGCTCGCCAGCAGCGGGCTCGTCGCCGCGACCGCGACAGGCGCGATCATCGTCGCCGCGAGCGCAGCCCACGCGAGCCACGCCGTCGCGCCGCTGCGCGCGTTCCCGGCCATCCCGCTCGCGCGCCGCGCTTACGCCGGCGCCAGCACGAAGTCCGCCGTCAGGCTCGTGTCGCTGGCGCTGGGCATGACGGGGCGGAGGAAAACCGTCCGGAAGGCGCCGTCGTCATAGGCCAGATGCGCGTGCGGCTGGCCGAAATTCGGCACGATCTGCGGCATCTCCAGCCGGTAGGAGCCGTCCTCGGCCGTCAGCACGCTGCCGTGGTTGGCGGGCTCGCGCTCGCCGCCCAGCGTCGTCGCCGCCCAGATCTGGATGCGCACGCCCGCAAGCGGAGCGCCGTCGCCGGCCCGGCGCACCACGCCCGACATCCAGAAACCCTCGCCGAGCCGCTCCACCAGCGGCGCGCCGGGCCGGTAGTTGTTGCTGCCGCCGCGCATGGTCTCTGTGGGCTCGAACCCGGTCGAGGCGCCGGCGGGCGTCAGCAGGCCGGACGTCGCGCCTGCGACGAGGGCGCCGGCGGTCGCTCCCGCCCCGATCAGCAGGGAACGGCGGCTGTGTATCGAGATCTGCATCCTTCGCGCTCCTTAGGCTTCGCGCCCGCGCGCAGGCTCGACCTCCGCGCAGCTTCGCAGTGTAGCGTCTCCTGAGCGTTGGAGCTAACGCGCGACGCCGCCGCGCGAACCCGCCGCACGGCTTCGTGATCTTTCTGCGCCCACAGACGCAGCTAGGGCAAAGAAGAAGGGCGACGCCTTTCGGCGCCGCCCCTGATCCGAAATCCGAACCTGAGCCGCGGTCAGCAGCTGTAGTACATCTTGAACTCGATCGGGTGCGGGGTGTGCTCGTAGGCGTAGACCTCTTCCCACTTGAGCGCCATGTAGCCCTCGATCTGGTCGCGTGTGAACACGTCGCCGGCGAGCAGGAAGTCCATGTCGGCCTCCAGCGCGCCGAGCGCCTCGCGCAGCGAGCCGCACACGGTGGGGATGCCCGCGAGCTCCTCGGGCGGCAGGTCGTAGAGATCCTTGTCCGCCGGCTCGCCCGGATCGATCCTGTTCTTGATGCCGTCGATGCCGGCCATCAGCAGCGCCGAGAAGGCGAGGTAGGGGTTCGCCGACGGGTCGGGGAAGCGGGCCTCGAAACGCTTGGCCTTGGGCGACTGCGTCCACGGGATGCGGCAGGAGGCGGAGCGGTTGCGGGCCGAGTAGGCCAGCAGCACGGGGGCCTCGAAGCCGGGGATCAGGCGCTTGTAGGAGTTGGTGCCCGGGTTGGTGAAGGCGTTCAGCGCGCGCGCGTGCTTCAGCACGCCGCCGATGTACCACAGGGCCTCCTGGCTGAGATCGGCGTACTTGTCGCCGGCGAACAGCGGCTTGCCGTCCTTCCAGATCGACATGTTGACGTGCATGCCGGTGCCGTTGTCGCCAGCGATCGGCTTCGGCATGAAGGTCGCCGTCTTGCCGTAGGCGTGCGCGACGTTGTGGATGACGTATTTGTACTTCTGCAGCTGGTCGGCCTGGTCGGTCAGCGTCGAGAAGATCAGGCCGAGCTCGTGCTGGCACGACGCGACCTCGTGGTGGTGCTTGTCCACCTTCATGCCGATCTGCTTCATCGTCGACAGCATCTCGGAGCGCAGGTCCTGCGCGATGTCCGTCGGCGGGACGGGGAAGTAGCCGCCCTTCACGCCGGGCCGATGGCCCATGTTGCCGCCCTCGAACTCGCGGTCGGTGTTCCAGGAGGCGTCCTCGGCGTCGACCTGGTAGGACACCTTGTTGATCGCGACCTGGAAGCGCACGTCGTCGAACACGAAGAACTCGGCCTCGGGGCCGAAATAGGCCGCGTCGCCGATGCCGGAGGACTGCAGGTAGGCCTCGGCCTTCTTGGCGGTGCCGCGCGGGTCGCGCTCATAGCGCTCGCCGGTGTCGGGCTCGAGCACGTCGCAGTGCACGCAGAGCGTCTTCTCGGCGAAGAACGGGTCCATGTAGACGGAGGACAGGTCGGGCATCAGCTTCATGTCCGACTGGTCGATCGACTTCCAGCCGGCGATCGACGAGCCGTCGAACATGAAGCCTTCGGCGAGGAAATCCTCGTCGACCTGATCTTCGAGCACGGTGACGTGCTGCAGCTTGCCGCGAGGATCGGTGAAGCGGATGTCGACGTAGGCGACCTCCTCATCCTTGATCATCTGCAGGACTTTTTTGACGTCGCTCATTTCGTTCCCTCTTTACCGACAGCAGCCTTGTTCGAATCGCCGCGCCCGCGCGTCAGAGCGCGTCGGCGCCTTCCTCTCCGGTGCGGATGCGCACCACGTGCTCGACCGATGAGACGAAGATCTTGCCGTCGCCGATCTTGCCCGTCCGCGCCGCGGCGACGATGACGTCCACGACCTGCTCGTACTGGCTGTCCGACAC
>CAYGUQ010000420.1:0-4306 GCA_964352995.1 uncultured Rhodobacterales bacterium | reverse complement strand
GCCGATTGCGGCGCATTCTGAGGCGCTGCCTGCGGCGCCTCAGAATGCGCCGCAATCGGCTCCCGAGGGCGGCGGGGCGGCGCAGCCGGCCGCCGGCGACGCCGCCTCGACCGGCGCGGCCGATCCCGTCGCCGCAGGCGCGGCGCCCGACGCGGACGCGGCCGCCCAGACCGAGGCTTCGCCCCCAAGCGTCGGCCGGGCCCTGGCCAACCTCACGCGGGAAGCATGGGATTCGGGGCTTGAGCGGGGCGAGGCGTTCCTGAACGGGCTGAGCGCCACCGAGCGTCGCTTGCGCGGCATCAGCGGAGAGCGCGCTCAGGCTCTCCTGCAGGCCGCGCGGGAGCTGGCGATCCTGATCGCGGCCACCGTCGTCGTGTACCTGGCCCTGCGCTTCCTCGCGCGGCGCATGTTCGCCGGGATGCGGACCACCGCGCGCGAGGCGTCGCTGCCAGGGCGCGCGGCGCTCTGGCTGGGCGGCGTGCTGATCGACGCGCTGACGGTCGTCATCGCCTGGGCGATCGGCAACGCAATCTCCTACTTCACCATCGACAGCGCCGTGAACGACGGCGTCAGAGGGCCGCTCTACCTCAACGCCTTCCTGATCGTGCAGATGGTGAAGGTGGCGATCCGGTCGATCACGTCGCCCGAGATCGGCGCCCTGCGCCTCGCGCCGTTCGACAACCGCGCCGCGCGCTACTGGACGGGGCGCCTCAGCGGGATGGTGAGCATCCTCGGCTACGGCCTTCTGCTCGTGACGCCTGTCGTGAACGAGACGGTTTCGATCTTCACCGGCCGCGCCGTGCAGGTCGTCGTCTTCGCGCTCGTGCTGATCTGGTCGATGGCGCTGGTGATCCGCCACCGAAAGGCGCCGTCGGCCTGGCTGAGCGCGAAGGCCGAGGCGGCGGGCGGGGACGCCACGCTGCGCGTCATCGCCGCGGTGGCCTCGGTCTGGCACTGGCCTGCATTGGCGTTCCTGATGCTGCTCTTCGTCACCGCCGTCTCCCGCTCCGGCGCGGTCGAGCCGATCCTGGCCGCCTCCGCCCGCGTCGCCGCCGTGCTGGCGCTCGGCGCCGGGGCCGGCGTGCTCGCGGCGCGCGCCGCGCGCCACGGCGTGCGCCTGCCTGAGAACGTCTCGACGGCCGTGCCGCTGCTTGAGGGGCGGCTGAACGGCTTCCTCGTGCGTTTCCTGGGCGTCCTGCGGTTCCTGCTGACCATCGCCACGGTCGGATTCGCCATCGACATCGCCGGCCTCTACGACGTCGGCGGGTGGTTCGCGCGGCGCTTCGGCGAGGACTTCGCCTCCGCCACCGCCAGCGTGATGATCATCGTGGTGATGGCGTTCCTGCTGTGGCTGGCCATGGCCTCGTGGGTCGACTACCGCCTGAACCCCGACCGGGCCGAGGCGGCGACCTCGCGCGAGCAGACGCTGCTGACGCTGATGCGCAACGCGGTGACCATCGCCCTCATCATCATCACGTCGATGTTCGTGCTGTCCGAGCTCGGCATCGACATCGCGCCGCTGCTGGCCTCAGCCGGCGTGCTCGGCCTCGCCATCGGCTTCGGCGCCCAGAAGCTGGTGCAGGACATCATCACCGGCGTGTTCATCCAGTTCGAGAGCGCGATCAACGTCGGCGACGTCATCACGGTCGCGGGCACCACGGGGTCGGTGGAGAAGCTGACGATCCGCTCCGTCTCGCTGCGCGCGGTGGACGGGACGTTCCACATCATCCCGTTCTCTTCGGTGGACATGGTGTCGAACTTCAACCGCGGCTTCGCCTTCCACGTGGCCGACGTCGGCATCGCCTACCGTGAGAGCATCGACGACGCGAAGCAGGCGATGATGGCCGCTTTCGACGACCTGCGCGCCGACCCGGCGCAGCGGCCGCTGATCCTCGGCTCGATGGAGTGGTTCGGCGTCCAGCAGCTCGGCGACAGCGCCGTGGTGCTGCGCAGCCGCATCCGCACGCGGCCGGGCGCGCAGTGGGGCGTGGGGCGCGCCTACAACGAGGCGGTCAAGAAGCGGCTGGACGCGGGGGGCATCGAGATCCCGTTCCCGCACACGACCGTATGGTTCGGCGAGAACCGCGACGGCACGGCGCCGCCGATGCGCTTGGTCTCCGAAGGCGCGGCGCGGCGCGGCGAGGCGCCGGGCGCCCCGACGCTTTCGGCGCAGCCCATCGCGGGCGACATCCCCGACGCCGACGGGCCCGAGCGATGACCGCCGCGCCGCACCGCCTGCGCGCGGCGACCGACGCGGACCGCCCGGCCCTCGCCGCGCTGCAGATCGCCGGCTGGCGGGACGCCTACGCCGCGCTGATCCCCGCGGACTACCTCGCCGGCGCCTTCGCCGGCGACGTCGAGCAGCGCTGGCGGGACCTGGAGATCGGCCCGGACGACATCGTGCTCGTCGCCGAGGCCTCCGACGGGGCGCTGAACGGCTTCATCACGGTCTGGAGCCGCGCGACGCCCTACATCGACAACCTGCATGTCCGCCCCGGCCTGCGCGGGGCCGGCCTCGGGCGGCGCCTGATGGCTGAGGCGGCGCGGCGGCTCGCGGCGCAGGGGCGCGACGCGGTGGAGCTGACCGTCGCCGTTCAGAACCTGCGCGCCCGCGCCTTCTATGCGCGGCTCGGCGGGGTCGAGGGGGAGGAGACCCGCCGGCCGAGCTTCGGGGCGGTGATCTTCCACTGCCGCCCGGTGCGCTGGAGCAGCCTCGCGCCGCTACTCGCGGCGGACGCCGCCTGAACCTGCGGAGGCGGGAGCCGCCGCAGACGGCTAGGACTGCGGGGCGTCGACCCGTCGCGCCCAGAGGTCGTGCTCGCCGGCCTCGTCGATCTCCACCTCGATCATGTCGCCGGGCCTGAGGCCCTCGAAGTCCTCGTCGATGAAGACATTGCCGTCGATTTCCGGCGCGTCGGCGTAGGAGCGGCACTCCGCGCCGTCCTCGTCGACCGCGTCCACCAGCACGTCGAGCCGGCGGCCGACCTTTTCGGCGAGCTTCGCCTCGGAGATGCGGCTCGCCGCCGCCATGAACCGCTCGAACCGCTCCTGCTTGACCTCGGCGGGCACATGGCCGGGCAGGTCGTTCGCCGCGGCGCCGGCCACGTTCTCGTACTGGAAGGCGCCGACGCGATCGAGCCTCGCCTCCTCCAGCCAGTCGAGCAGATGCCGGAAGTCGGCCTCCGTCTCGCCGGGGAAGCCGACTATGAAGGTCGAGCGGATCGCGAGATCGGGGCAGACGGCGCGCCAGTCGCGGATGCGGTCGAGCGTCTTCGCCTCGTTGGCGGGCCGCCGCATCGCCTTCAGCACCGAGGGGCTGGCGTGCTGGAACGGCACGTCGAGATAGGGCAGCACGAGGCCCTCCGCCATCAGCGGGATCAGCTCGCTCACATGCGGGTAGGGGTAGACGTAGTGCAGCCGCACCCACGCCCCGAGCGAGCCCAGGTCGCGCGCCAGATCCGTGACGTGCGCCCGCGCCTCGCCGCCGGACCACCTGCTCGTCGCGTAGCCGATGTCGCGGCCGTAGGCGCTGGTGTCCTGGCTGATGACGAGCAGCTCCTTCACGCCGCTCTCGACCAGCTTCTCGGCCTCGCGCAGAACCGCCGCCGCGGGGCGCGAGGCGAGTTTCCCGCGCATCGAGGGGATGACGCAGAAGCGGCACTTGTGGTCGCAGCCCTCGGATATCTTGAGATAGGCGTAGTGCCGCGGGGTCAGGCGCACGCCCGCGGCCGGGATCAGGTCGATGAACGGGTCGGGCGCGGGCGGGACGGCCGCATGCACCGCGTCCATCACCGCCTCGTACTGCTGCGGGCCGGTTACGGCGAGCACGTTCGGGTGCGCGCCGCGGATGGCCGCCTCGTCGGCGCCGTAGCAGCCGGTGACGATGACGCGCCCGTTCTCCGCCAGCGCCTCGCCGATGGCCTCCAGGCTCTCGGCCTTGGCGCTGTCGAGGAAGCCGCAGGTGTTGACGATCACGGCCTGCGCGCCGGCGTAGTCGGGCGCGACGGCGTAGCCCTCCGCGCGCAGCCGCGTGAGGATGCGCTCGCTGTCGACCAGCGCTTTTGGGCAGCCGAGCGAGACCATGCCGATGGTCGGCTGGCCGGGGCGGGGCGCGGCCGGCTGGAGGCTCGGGGCGGCGCGGTCGGGCCGCAGGTCTGGCGGATTGCTCATGCGCGCGCTTCTACGGCGCCGGGCGCGGCGCGGGAAGCGCTTCGGATCGCGCGGGACCGGCCTTGCGGAGAACGCGACGCGCGGCCGGCCGCGCCCGAGGCGGCGTTGCGCGGCGGCGGCCCGCCTCAGCCGGCCG
>CAYGUQ010000419.1:1479-4320 GCA_964352995.1 uncultured Rhodobacterales bacterium | reverse complement strand
CGGCGCTACGCCGGCACGCTGCGCGGGCTGGCCGGCGCCGCCGCCCAGGCCGCGGCGGCCACGGCCGTCTCTGTCGTCTTCGGCGCGCTGCGCGCCGGGCTCAGCCTCGCCGGCGCGCCGCTTCCCGAGACGCTTTCCGCGCGCATGACCCGGATGACGGAGACGCCCCGGACCGCATGACGCCTCGGCGCCTGACCCGGGGCGCCGTTCCGGGCCAGGCGCTCAGGCCGCCGCGCGCAGCGGATACCGCGCCAGCTCCTCGTAGCGCGGGCCGCGACGGCCAAAATCGGAGCGGTAGAGGCCGAAAGCCTCCGCCGCGACCGGGCCGGCCAGGAAGGCCGCCCGCGCCCCCAGCGCCTTCGCGGCCTCCGCAGGCGACATCTCCCCCGGCTTCAGCCGCGCCAGGGTCACATGCGGAACGAAGCGCCGCGCGTCGAGTCGCAGGCCCGCCGACCGCGCCGCCTGGGTCACTTTCTCGTGCAGATGCGTGAGCGCCGGCTCCGGCCGCACCGCGGCGTAGACCGCCCGGGGCTTCGCGCCGCCGAAGGCGCCTGCGCCGTCCAGCCAGAACGCGAAGCCCTGCGCGCGCACCGCGCCGAGCGCGGCGTGCAGGTCCGCCGCCTGCGCCGCGTCGATCTCCCCGAAGAACGCCAGCGTCAGATGCATGTCCGAGGCCTCCGGGCGTCGCCCCGGCAGCCCCTTCTGCAGCGTCTCCAGCCGGTCCGTCGCCGACGCCGGCAGCGGCAGCGCGGCGAAGAGCCTCGGCATGGTCAGCCGCCCTCGCGCGCCTGCTCCAAAAGCTCCAGCACCAGCGGCCCGATGCGCTCGACGATGACCGCCACGCCCGCGGCGTTGGGGTGGATGCCGTCCGGCTGCCAGAGGCTGCGGTCGTCCTGCACGCCCTCCAGGAAGGAAGGGTCGAGCAGCGCGCCGTATTCCTCGGCGAGCTCGGGGAACATGGCGTCGAAGGCGCGCTTGTAGTCGGGGCCGTAGTTGCCCGGCGCCTCAAGCCCCGAGATCAGGACGGGAAGCCCGCGCTCGCCGGCCTTGCGCAGGATCGCGTCGAGGTTGGCGCGCGAGGCGGCGGGGTCGATCCCCCGCAGCAGGTCGTTGCCGCCGAGCTCCACGATCAGCGCGTCGGCGCCGTCGCCGAGCGACCACTCCAGCCGCGCGAGCCCGCCGGCCGTGGTGTCTCCCGAGACGCCGGCGTTCACGACCGTCACGTCCTCCGCGCCGTTGCGGCGCAGCCACCCCTCAAGCTGCGGCACGAAGCCGTTGGCGGGCGGCAGGCCGTAGCCATGCGTGAGGCTGTCGCCGAGCGCGACCACCCGCGTCTCCGCCGACGCCGCGCCGGCCAACGCAATCGCGGCCGCAAGCCCGACCGCGAGGTTGCGCATCGGATATGCGGCGCCATATCGCACCGCAGCGACCCCAGCGCGGAAGAGGCCCATGGCTGAAGACAAGGCTCCGGTGATCGAGATGCGGGGCGTGCGCCTCACGCTGCCCAGCCGGGCGGGTCCGGTCGACATCCTGCGCGGCGTCGATTTCGAGGCGCGCGCGGGCGAGACGGTGGGGGTCGTTGGTCCGAGCGGTTCCGGCAAGTCTTCGCTCCTGATGATCATGGGCGGCCTCGAGAGGGCCACCGGGGGCGCGGCCCTCGCGCTGGGGCGGGACCTGACTGCGATGGGCGAGGATGCCCTCGCCCGGTTTCGTCGCGATCATATGGGCGTGGTGTTCCAGTCGTTCCACCTGATTCCCACAATGACCGCGCATGAGAACGTCGCCGCGCCGCTGGAGCTGGCCGGTCGCGCCGACGCCTTCGACCGCGCGGCGGAGGAGCTGGAGAGCGTCGGCCTCGGCGACCGGCTCGACCACTATCCCGCGCAGCTCTCCGGCGGCGAGCAGCAGCGGGTGGCGCTGGCCCGCGCCGCCGCGCCGCGCCCGGCGCTGTTTCTGGCCGACGAGCCGACCGGGAACCTCGACGAGAGCACCGGCGCGGCCATCACCGACCTTCTCTTCGCCCTGCGCGACCGCCATGGCGCGACGCTGGTGATGGTCACCCACGCGCCCGAACTCGCGCGGCGTTGCGACCGGGTGGTGCGGATGCGCTCGGGCATGGTCGAGCCGGAGGCGGCGGCGCGGGCGGCCGCGGAATGAGCGCGCTTGTGGCGCGGCTGCCGGTTCCGCTGCGCTTCGCCCTGCGCGAGCTGCGCGGCGGGGTGAAGGGGTTCTACGTCTTCCTCGCCTGCCTCGCGCTCGGCGTCGCCGCGGTGGCCGCCGTCGGCTCGGTCCGGCTCGCGATTTCGGAGGGCCTCGCGCGGGAGGGCAGGGCGATCCTCGGCGGCGACGCCGAGGTCGAGTTCACCTACCGCTTTCCCGAACCCGCCGAGCGCGCCTGGCTCGACGCCAACACCGCGGCGGTGTCGGAGACGGTGGACTTCCGCTCCATGGTGGTCGCCGACAGCCCGCTCACCGGCCAGACCGAGCGCGGCCTGACGCAGGTGCGCTCGGTGGACGGCGCCTATCCCCTCGTCGGCGCCGTCGAGCTGTCGCCGCCCATGGAGCTTAAGGAGGCGCTTGGCGAGCGCGACGGCCGTTGGGGCGTGGCGCTCGAGCCGCTGCTGATCGAGCGCCTCGGCGTCTCGGTGGGGGACCCGGTTCGGCTCGGCGCGCAGACATACGACCTGCGCGCGGCCATCGAGCGCGTGCCGGACGCCGCGGCGGGCGGTCTCGGCCTCGGGCCGCGCACGCTCGTTCTGACCGAGGCGCTGGAGGGCTCTCAGCTTCTCTCGCCGGGATCGCTCTTCGAGACCGACGTGCGGCTGGCGCTGGCGCAGCCGG
>CAYGUQ010000419.1:0-1469 GCA_964352995.1 uncultured Rhodobacterales bacterium | reverse complement strand
TCTCGCAGACGTTTCCGGACGCCGGCGCCCGGTGGCGCGACCGCTCCGACCCCGCGCCGGGCGTGCAGCGCTTCGTCGACCGGATCGGCGCGTTCCTGATCCTCGTCGGGCTGGCCGCGCTCGCGGTCGGCGGCGTCGGCGTGTCGGCGGCGGTGCGCAGCTATCTCGACGAGAAGACCGCGACCATCGCGACGCTCAAGACGCTCGGGGCGACGGGGCGGACCATCTTCGCGGTCTACCTCGCCCAGATCGGCGCGCTGGCGGCGCTCGGCGTCGGCATCGGGCTGCTGCTCGGCGGCGTCGGCCCCGCCCTGATCGGACCGCTCTTCGCCGACAGCCTGCCGGTGCCGGCGCTCTTCGCCATCTATGCCCGCCCGATGCTGGAGGCGGCGCTCTACGGCGTGCTGACGGCGCTGGCCTTCGCCCTCTGGCCGCTGGCGCGGGCGCGGGAGGTGCGCGCGGCGGCGCTGTTCCGCGACGTGGCGGACCCGCTGAAGGGCTGGCCGGCGACGCGCGACCTTCTGGCCATCGCGGCGCTGGCCGCGCTGCTGGTGGGCTCGGCGGTGGCCCTGTCGGGGGCCTGGCTATTCGCGGCGTGGTTCGCGGCCGGCGCGGTCGCCGCGCTCGCCGTGCTGTGGATTGCCGCCCAGGGGCTGCGCCGCGCGGCGCTCTGGGGCGCGCGACGGCGCGCCATGCGGGGCAGGCCGGCGGTCAGGCTGGCGCTGGCGTCTCTCGGCGGGCCCGGCGGCGAGACCGTCGGCGCGGCGCTCTCGCTTGGGCTGGGCCTGACGGTCCTCGCGGCCATCGGGCAGGTCGACCACAACCTGCGCCAGCTCGTCGCCGACGAACTGCCCAGCCGCAGCCCGGCCTTCTTCTTCGTCGACATCCAGAACGACCAGCTCGGCCCCTTCCTCGAGACGGTCGAGCGCGAGCGCGTCGACAGCGTGGAGACGGCGCCGATGCTGCGCGGCGTCGTCACCCGGCTCGACGGCGTGCCGGCGGCTGAGGCGCAGATCGACCCGGACGCCGCATGGGTGCTGCGCGGCGACCGCGGCGTCAGCTATGCGGCGGCCCGGCCCGAGGGCGCCGAGCTGACCGAGGGCGCATGGTGGGCGCCGGACTACGCCGGCCCGCCGCTCGTCTCCTTCTCCGACGAACATGGCCGCCAGCTCGGGCTGGAGATCGGCGACACGATCACGGTCAACGTGCTGGGCCGCGAGATCACCGCGACGGTCGCGAACTTCCGGCGCGTGGAGTTCCGCGACATGGGCATCAACTTCCTGATGATCCTCGATCCGGGCGCTTTCCAGGGCGCGCCCCACACCCACATCGCCACGGTCTATGCGCCGCGAGAGGCGGAAGGGGCGCTGCTGCGCGCCGTGGGAGGGGGCTTCGCCAACGTCACCGCCGTCTCGGTGCGGGACGCGATCACGCGCGTCTCCGACGGCCTCGGGCAGCTCGCCGCGGCG
>CAYGUQ010000418.1:0-4328 GCA_964352995.1 uncultured Rhodobacterales bacterium | reverse complement strand
AGCCGCCGCTCACGGAAACGCCCGCCCGCCGACGGCGCGGCGGACCCCCATGGCGGCCAGCCCGTCGCCGCCGCCGGGCCGCCGCCGGCGCAGGCGCGGCTGGGGCTCGTCGCCCTGCACGGGCGCGGCGCGTCGCCGGCGGACATTCTTGCGCTGGCGGCGCATCTCGCGCCCGAGGGCGTCGCCGCGCGCGCTCCGGCGGCGGCCGGCGCGTCATGGTGGCCGATGAGCTTTCTGGAGCCGCTGGAGGCCAACGCGCCCCATGTCGAGAGCGCGCTGGCGGCGGTGGAGGCCTGCGTCGCGGCGCTGATGGCGGAGGGCCTTCCTTCGCGCCGCATCGCCCTGATGGGCTTCAGCCAGGGCGCCTGCCTCGCGCTGGAGCACGTCGCGCGGGCGGGGCGGGTGTACGCCGGCGTCGTCGCCTTCTCCGGCGGGCTGGTCGGAAACGCGGAAGGCGAGGGCGGCCCCGACGCCGCGCTCTATGGCCGGCCGGCCAAGAGGTTCGATTACGACGGCGCGCTCGGCGGCACGCCGGTTCTGTTGAGCTGCCACGAACGCGACCCGCACATCCCGCTCGCCCGCGTCCGCGCGACGGAGGCCGCCTTCACGGCGCTCGGCGCGACGCCGCATCTTGAGATCATCGCGGGCCAGGGCCATGCGCCGGGGCCGCGCACGCTGGGCGCGGCGCGGGAGCTGCTGGGCGGCTGAGCGCGCTCAGATCCCGGTGAGCGGGGTGATCTTCGAGCCGTCGAAAAAGCGCGACAGGCGATAGGGCGCCGGGTCGACGGAGGGCGCGACGCCGGTCGCCAGCTCCGCCGCGAGCCGGCCCGCCCCTGGGCCGAGGCCGAAACCGTGGCCGCTGAAGCCGCTCGCCACGATCAATCCGTCGACGCCCTCGGCGGGCGAGATGACCGGCACGGCGTCGGGCGTGACGTCGATCATGCCGCCCCAGCGCTGGGCCACCTCCGCGCGCTCGAAGACCGGGAACGCCTCGGTCAGGCGGGCCAGAGCGCGGTCCGTCATCGCGGCGTCGGGCGCGGGGTCGAGCACGCGGACGCGCTCGAAGGGCGTCTCGTCGTCCGCGCTCCAGCGCCGCAGCTCAGCGAGGCCGTCGAGAAAACCGCGGTCGAGCCGCGGCGTCACGCTGCGCCAGTCCTTGCGCAGAACCGGCAGGTACATTGAGAGGAATCTAAACGAATCCGGCGTAATGCTGTGCAGGTTCGCCGAGAGCGCGGACACGGTGTAGCCGCCGTCCTCCCGTTTGCGCGCCGAGAAGCCGGGGCCGCGCACGGTGATCTGCGGACCGCCAGCGATCGGCGCAGTGCGCAGCACCGAGTTGAGAATGCGCAGCTGCGGCAGCGTCACGCCCGCGTCGCGCAGCAGCAGGCGCGTCCAGACGCCGCCGGCGGCGACTGCGAGCGGCGTCTCGATCCGGCCGCGCTCGGTGACGACGCCGGTCACGCGGCCGCCCGCGGTCTCGATGCGGCGCACGGCGCAGCCCTGCAGCAGCCGCACGCCGCGCGCCTGCGCCGCGCGCGCGACGGCCGGCGCCGCCGCCTGCGGCTCGGCGCGCCCGTCGTCGGGCGCGTAGAGGGCGCCAAGCGGCTTCAGCGTCGAGCCGGGGGTGAGCCGGGCGGTCTCGGCCGCGTCGATCAGGCTCACGCGGTGCTGGCGGCCGTCGAGATGCGCGAGCCAGGCGGCGGCGTCCTCCCGCTCGGCCTCCGAGAAGAAGGGCGCGACCACGCCGCAGCGGCGATAGCCGACGTCCGCGCCGACGCGCCCGGCCAGTTCGCCCCAGAGCCGGATCGAGAGGCTCATGAGGTCGATCTCGCGCGGGTCGCGCCGCGTCAGCCGCACCCAGCCCCAGTTGCGGCTGGATTGTTCCCCGGCGACGACGCCCTTCTCGCACAGGACGACGGAGAGGCCGCGCTCGGCCAGCTCCAGCGCCGCGCAGGCGCCGATGACGCCGCCGCCGACGACCACTGCGTCCGCGCGCGCGGGCAGATCGGCGGCGCTCTCTACGGGGTCGGGGGTCGGTCCGGGCATGGGGCGGCTCCGCGCGCTGATTCCGCGGCGCAGTATCGCCGAGCCGGCGGCGGCGTCGATGGGGCGCGGCGCCCGCCGGTCCTTTGCTTGACAGGGAGGGGGCGGCTGCGGAGTGTGCGCCCGCACGCACATCAGGAGCCAGAGCCATGAGCGAGGCCGCAGCCGACGCCCGCCGCATCACCGTCACCCTGCCCGACGGCGCGACGCGCGCCTATGCGGCGGGGACGACGGCGGCCGAGGTCGCGGCCGACATCGCGCCCTCGCTCGGCAAGGCCGCCTTCGCCGCGAAGATCGACGGGCGGCTTGTCGACCTGTCGGAGAGGCTGGAGGGCGACGCCGCGCTCGCCATCGTGACGGCGAAGGACGACGAGGCGCTGGAGCTCATCCGCCACGACTGCGCGCATATCATGGCGCGGGCGGTGCAGGAGATTTGGCCGGACGTGAAGGTCACCATCGGGCCGGTGGTGGAGAACGGCTGGTACTATGATTTCGACCGGGACGCCCCCTTCACGGAGGCGGATTTCGAGGCGATCGAGGCGCGGATGCGCCAGATCATCGCCGCGCGCGACCCCGTGCGCACCGAGGTCTGGCCGCGCGACCGCGCCGTCGCCCACTACCGCGCCGCCGGCGAGTCCTTCAAGGTCGAGCTGATCGAGGCGATCCCCGGCGACGAGCCGATCCGCATGTACTGGCACGGGCCGTGGCAGGACCTCTGCCGCGGCCCGCACCTCGCCCACACCGGGCAGGTGCCGCCGGACGCCTTCAAGCTGATGCGCGTCGCCGGCGCCTACTGGCGCGGCGACAGCCGCAACAAGCAGCTGCAGCGCATCTACGGCGTGGCGTTCCGCAGCCGCAAGGACCTGCAGGCCCATCTCACCATGCTGGAGGAGGCCGCAAAGCGCGACCACCGCCGGCTCGGGCGCGAGATGAAGCTCTTCCACCTGCAGGAGGAGGCGCCGGGGATGGTGTTCTGGCACCCCCAGGGCTGGACCGTCTATCGCGCGCTGGAGGACTACATGCGCCGCCGGCTCACCGCCGCCGGCTACAAGGAGATCCGCACGCCGCAGGTCGTCGACCGCAAGCTGTGGGAGGCCTCCGGCCACTGGGACAAGTACCGTGAGAACATGTTCATCACGGAGATCGACGAGAGCGCGGAGGGCGCCGCCCACGCCAACGAAAAGCGCGTCAACGCGCTGAAGCCGATGAACTGCCCCTGCCACGTGCAGATCTACAACCGCGACCTCAAGAGCTACCGCGACCTGCCGCTGCGCCTCGCGGAGTTCGGCTCGTGCCACCGCTACGAGTCCTCCGGCTCGATGCACGGGCTGATGCGGGTGCGCGGCTTCACGCAGGACGACGCCCATATCTTCTGCACCGAGGACCAGATCGAGGACGAATGCGCGAAGTTCATCGCGCTGCTAGGCTCGGTCTACGCCGATCTCGGCTTCCCGAGCTTCGACATCAAGCTCTCGACCCGGCCCGAGCAGCGCGTGGGCTCGGACGAAATCTGGGACAAGGCCGAGGCGGCGCTGGAGAGCGCGATCAGGAAGATCACGAACGACTACGAGGTCGACCCCGGCGAGGGCGCCTTCTACGGCCCCAAGCTCGATTTCAAGCTGACCGACGCGATCGGCCGCGAATGGCAGTGCGGCACCTTCCAGGCGGACTTCAACCTGCCCGAGAGGCTCGATGCGGAATATGTTGACGCGTCAGGGGAAAAGCGGCGGCCGGTGATGATGCACCGGGCCATCCTCGGATCCTTCGAGCGGTTTCTCGGCATCCTGATCGAGAACTGCGCCGGGCGCTTCCCGCTGTGGCTGGCGCCGACGCAAGCCGTGGTGGCGACCATCGTGTCAGACGCCGACGGCTACGCCGCGGAGGTCGTCTCGGCGCTGCGGGCGGCGGGCCTGCGGGTGGAGCCCGACCTGCGCAACGAGAAGATCAACTACAAGGTGCGCGAGCACTCCGCCGCCCATGTGCCCGCGATCCTCGCGCTGGGGCGGCAGGAGGTGGAGAGCCGCACGGTCTCGCTGCGCCGGCTCGGCGAGCAGGGCCAGAAGGCCATGCCGCTGGCCGAGGCGGTGAGCCTGCTGGCAGCCGAGGCCGCGCCGCCGGACCTGCGGGTGGGGTGAGGCGGGCCGGAAAACCCCTCGTCCGAGGGGTTCTTCGCGGCGAGCGGGCGGAGCGCCGGACCGAAGGCGCGTCGCTCGCCCCTTGGCCCGTGCGGCCAGCACGGGCCGCGCCCTCCCTCCCCCAAGGGAGGGCGCATTGCAACGGCTCAA
>CAYGUQ010000417.1:0-4332 GCA_964352995.1 uncultured Rhodobacterales bacterium | reverse complement strand
CTCGCGGTCTGGCTGGCCGCATGGCGGCGCGGTCGACGGCGCTGGAAGCGCGTGGCGATCGCGGAGCGGCGGTTCTTCGAAGCCGTGCTGGAGCTTGGTCCGTCCGACGTGGCGATCGACTGCGGGGCGAACGCGGGGTTCTACACCCGGCACCTGGCCCGCTCCGGCGCACAGGTTCACGCCTTCGAGCCCGATCCCGTCGCCTTCGAGGCGCTTCAGGCCGCGACGCGCGGTCTGCCGAACGTGACGCTGCATCAGGCCGCGGTGACGCTCTCTGACGGACATGCGGCCTTGACGCGCGCCGAAGACTTCGCGTCCGCGCCGCTCAGGCGCACCGTCGCCTCGACCCTGATCGAGGGAGACCACGGCGGCCGGCGCGAGGCGCTGACGGTGCGCACCGTCGACTTTCCCGCCTTCCTTCGCAGCCTGCCGACGCCGCCGAGGCTCGTGAAAATGGACATCGAGGGCGCCGAGGTGGCCATCCTCGAAGCGCTCTTCGCGAGCGGCGAGATCGACCGGCTGGGCGCGGTGTTCGTCGAGACCCACGAGCGCCAGCATCACGCCCTGCGGGCGAGGACGTTCGCCCTGATCGACGCGGCGCAGGCGCGCGGCGCCAGGGTGGACTTCGACTGGGGATGAGCGGTCTGCGCGGCGGCTGGTACGTCAATCTCGCCTCCGCCGCCGAGCGCCGCGAACACATGGAGCGGCTGCGCGCGCGATGGCGCCTGCCGATCGAACGCTTCGACGCCCTGACGCCCGCCACGACGCCTGTGGAACTCGCCGCGCGCCTTTCGCCGCGGGGAAACTTCTCGGCCGGCGAGCTCGGCTGCCTCGCGTCGCACCTAGCGCTGCTGGAGCGCATAGCCCGCGCCGAAGCGGGCTGGTGGCTCGTGCTTGAGGACGACGTGGACCTCGCCGCCGACCCCGCCGACGTCGTCGAGGCGCTTCGGGGCTGTCCGACGACGCCCCATGTCGTGCGCCTTGAGAACGTACCGAAATGCGCTTCGCTGCGGGTCTGGCGACAAGGCGCCTTCCAGTTCCTGCGGCCGCTCGTCGTGCCGAACAGCTCCGCCGGCTATCTCGTGACGCCCGCGGGGGCCGCGGCGCTGCTGGCGCGGGCGTGGGAGGTGGCGCGGCCGGCCGACCAGTTCCTGCGCGCCGCAGGCCGCGACGGCGTCGACATGCTGGTGTGCTCGCCGCCGCCGGTCGCCCACGACCTGCTGCCGAGCAGCATCGGCGAGGCGCACGGCCGGCCGCGTCGCGAGGGGCCTCCCTTCCGCGGCGGCGGGCCGTCGCTCTCCCGCGAGATCGCCGTCGCGCGCCGTTTCGGCCTCGGCGGCTATGCGTCGGTGCTGGCGCTGCACGCCCTGATGAAGGCCCGGCGCGTGCGCCGCGACGACGAGCGGCGCTATGTGGCGGACGCCCCGGCGCGCCGCGGCTGATCGGGCGAGACGAAGACGCCCGACGCCCGCAGGGCCGCAGGGGCCCCGGCGGCCGGCTGCGCGAACGCGCCCATTGCGCGCCGGCCCCGCCTCGCCTAGCACCGTCGCAAGGCTGCAGAGGGGGCGTCGCTTGATTTCCGGAAAGGCGTTGGCGATCGCGCTGCTGGTCTTCGCGACGCTGTTCGGCGCGGGGCTCTGGTGGGCTCAGGAATACGCGTGGTTCGAGCGCGACGACGGTCGCCCGTTCGTCCGGATCGCAGCAAGCGACGTGCCGGTGAGCGGCTATCGCGGCATCGACGGCGAGAGTTCGCCGCTGAAGCTGCGCGGCTGCTTCGAGGTGGATCCTTCTGCGGTGTCCGGCCCGACCGCCGACGCCGCAGCGCCGCTGATCGCGCCGGGCTGGTTCGACTGCTTCGACGCCGAGGCGATCGGGGCGGACATCGAGGCGGGCCGGGCGCGGGCGGTGGTGGCGGAGCTGGACCGGGCCGGGTTCCGCCGCATCGTCGCGGTCTATCCCGACGGACGGGCGTTCCAGTGGCGCGAAGTGGTGGAGTGAGCCGCTTTCAGGCGACGCTCGACGCCGTCGCCGCCGCCATGGCGCGCGAGACCGAGCGCGGCGCGCCGGCGGCCTACATCCCCGAACTCGCGCGGGTCGACGCCGCCAGCTTCGGCGTCGCCGTCGCCCCGGTCGACGCCGCCGAGCCGCCGGCCGCGGCCGGCGACGCCGAGCGGCGCTTCTCGATCCAGTCCGTCTCGAAGGTATTCATGCTGACGCTGGCCTTGGAGCGCGCGGGCGACGCGCTGTGGCGGCGGGTCGGGCGCGAGCCCTCCGGCGACCCGTTCAACTCCATCGTGCAGCTCGAACACGAGCGCGGCGTGCCGCGCAACCCGTTCATCAACGCCGGCGCCATTGTCGTGGCCGACGTGCTGCTGGCGGGCCGCACGCCCGAGGCGGCGATCCTCGACGTGCTGACGCTGGTGCGCCGGCTCTGCGGCGACGAGAGCGTCGGCTGCGACGCGCGCGTGGCGGCGTCGGAGGCGCGCACGGGCATGCGCAACCGGGCGCTCGCCAACTTCATGGCCGCCGAGGGCAATCTGCGCCACCCCGTCGAGCAGGTGCTGCAGGTCTATTTCCACTGCTGCGCCATCGCGATGAGCTGCCGGCAGCTCGCCGCGGCGGGGCGCTACCTCGCCGCCGCGGGGCGCGCGGGCGGCTGCGATCCGGTGATCACGCCCGAGCGCGCACGGCGCATCAACGCGCTGATGCTGACCTGCGGGCACTATGACGCTTCGGGCGAGTTCGCGTTCTCGGTGGGGATCCCCGGCAAGAGCGGCGTGGGCGGCGGCATCCTCGGGGTGGTCCCCGGCGTCGCATCGCTCGCCGTCTGGTCGCCTGGGCTGAACGCGAAGGGCAATTCGCTGATCGGCTCCAAGGCGATGGCGATGCTGGCCGCGCGCACCGGATGGTCGGTGTTCGGCCCGCTGGAGGACCCCGCGCCGGGCCGCTGACGCAGTCGCCACCCCGCCGTCGGGCCTGACCCTTGACCTTCCCGCCGCCATGGGCTTTGCCCCCTCCCAAGCCTTATCCGGAGCCCGCCATGGCCGACCTGCTGCTTGAGCTTTTCTCCGAGGAGATCCCCGCGCGCATGCAGGCGAAGGCGGCGGAGGACCTGCGCAAGCGCGTGACCGACGGCCTGGTCGACGCGGGTCTCGTCTACGAGGGCGCGAGCGCCTTCGCCGGGCCGCGACGGCTGATGCTCGACATCCGCGGCCTGCCGAAGGCGACCGCGCCGCGCCGCGAGGAGCGCAAGGGGCCGCGCGCCGATGCGCCGGAGAAGGCGATCGAGGGTTTTCTGCGCTCCACCGGGCTCGCGCGCGAGCAGCTTGAGGAGCGCGCCGACAAGAAGGGCGCCGTGCTCTTCGCCGTGATCGACCAGCCCGGCCGCCCCGCGCCGGAGGTCATCGCCGAGGTCGTCGCCGCCGTGGTGCGGGACTTCCCGTGGCCGAAGTCGATGCGCTGGGGAGCAGGCTCCCTGCGCTGGGTGCGGCCGCTGCACTCGATCCTGTGCCTCTTGACCGACGAGGCCGGCGCCGAGATCGTGCCCTTCGAGATCGACGGGATCGTCGCCGGCGACGTCACCTATGGCCACCGTTTCCACGCGCCGGGGCCGATCCGCGTGAGCAGCTTCGACGACTACGCGGCGAAGCTGGAGGCCGCGCATGTCGTGCTCGACGGCGCCGAGCGCGCCCGCCGCATCGAGGCCGACGCCCGCACGCTGGCCTTCGCGCAGGGGCTTGAGCTGGTGGAGGACGCCGGGCTGTTGGCCGAGGTCGCGGGGCTGGCGGAATGGCCGGTCTGCGTGATGGGCGAGATCGGCGAGCAGTTCCTGACCCTGCCGCCCGAAGTGCTGCGCACCTCGATGAAGACGCACCAGAAGTTCTTCTCGGTGCGCAACCCCGCCACGGGCCGCATCGAGAAGTTCGTCACGGTCGCCAACATCGCGGCGAAGGACGGCGGCGCGGCGCTCCTGGCGGGCAACCGCCGCGTGCTGACCGCGCGCCTGTCGGACGCGGCGTTCTTCTGGGAGAACGACCGCCGGACGCCGCTGGAGGCGATGGCGGAAAAGCTGAAGTCCGTCACCTTCCACAACAAGCTCGGCAGCCAGTTCGACCGCATCGAGCGCATCGCCGCGCTCGCCCGCGAGATCGCGCCGAAGGTGGGCGCCGATCCCGACATGGCCGAGCGCGCCGCCCGCCTCGCCAAGTCGGATCTGGCCTCGGCCATGGTGGGCGAGTTCCCCGAGCTTCAGGGCGTCATGGGCCGCTACTACGCCGAAGCCGCCGGCGAGGCCCCCGAAGTCGCCGCCGCCTGCGCCGAGCACTACGCCCC
>CAYGUQ010000416.1:0-4337 GCA_964352995.1 uncultured Rhodobacterales bacterium | reverse complement strand
CGTCCGGACCGCGCCCCGCCAGAGCCCGCCCCGCCAGAGCCCGACCGGCCAGAGCTCGACCGGCCAGAGCTCGACCGGCCAGCCCGACCACGCAAGTCTTTCCCAGCAGGAGCGCCGCCCCGTGGGTTTCTACATCGGCCAGTTTCTCACCGGGCTGGCGACCGCGTCGTCGCTGTTTCTCGTCGCCTCGGGCCTGTCGATCATCTTCGGCGTGACGCGGATCGTGAACTTCGCCCACGGCTCGCTCTACATGCTGGGCGCCTACATCGCCTACACGCTGGTCTCCGCGGCGCCGGCGGGCCCCTTCGGCTTCTGGGCCTCGGTGCTGGGCGCGGCGGTGCTCGTGGGGCTGATCGGCGTGGCGATGGAGGTCGTCGTGCTGCGCCGCATCTATCACGCGCCGGAGCTGTTCCAGCTCGTCGCCACCTTCGGCCTGGTGCTGATCGTGCAGGACGCGGCGCTGTTCATCTGGGGCGGAGAGGACCTGCTGGGACCGCGCGCGCCGGGGCTCGACCGCGCCGTGCGCATCCTCGGCGAGCCGATCCCGCAATACGACCTCGCGCTGATCGTGATCGGCCCCGCCGTGCTCGCCGCGATCTGGCTGCTGCTGCACCGCACCCGCTGGGGCGTGCTGGTGCGCGCGGCGACCGAGGACCGGGAGATGGCCGCCGCGCTCGGCGTCAACCAGCGCCTGCTGTTCACCGCGGTCTTCTTCCTCGGCTCGTTTCTCGCCGGGCTCGGCGGCGCGCTGCAGGTGCCGCGGCAGGCGGTGACGCTGACCATGGACCTGACGGTGATCGCCGACGTCTTCGTGGTGGTGGTCGTCGGCGGCCTCGGCTCGGTGGCCGGCGCCTTCGCGGCCTCGGTGATGATCTCCGAACTCAACGCCTTCGGCGTGCTGGTCCTGCCGCAGATCGTGCTGGTGCTGCCCTTCCTCGTGATGGGGGTGGTGCTGATCCTGCGCCCCTACGGCCTGTTCGGCCGGCCCGAGAGCGGCGCCCATCCGCCGATGCTGAACGAGACGCCGCTGCGGCTGCTGCGCGGGCCGGCGCTCTGGGCGCTCTGGGCCGGCGTCGGCCTGCTGTTCCTGGCGCCGCTGGCGCTCGGCGACTTCGCGCTGGTGCTGATCAAGGACGTGCTGATCTTCGCGCTCTTCGCTGCGAGCCTGCACTTCATCATGGGGCTGGGCGGCATGGCCTCCTTCGGGCACGCAGCCTATTTCGGCCTCTCCGCCTACGCGGTGGCGCTGTCGGTGACGATGGGGGGCCTCTCGATGGCGCCGGCGCTGGTCTTCGGCCCGATGGTCGCGGCGCTGGGGGCGGCGATCGTGGGCTTCTTCTGCGTGCGCCGCTCCGGCGTCTATTTCGCGATGCTGACGCTGGCTGCGGCGCAGATCGCCTGGTCGGTGGCCTACCAGTGGTACGGCGTGACGGGCGGCGACGACGGGATCCTCGGCGTCTGGCCCGACCGCTGGGCCTCCTCGCGCACGGCGTTCTACTACCTCGCGCTCACGCTCTGCCTCGGCGGGATCTGGGCGCTGCGGCGGATGGCCCACGCGCCCTTCGGCTACGTCCTGCGCGGCGGGCGCGACAGCGCGCTGCGGGCCGAGGCGATCGGGATCGACCTCGCCCGCGGCCAGTGGCTCGCCTTCGTCATCGCCGGCGCGCTGTCGGGACTGGCGGGGGCGGTATACGTCTTCTCCAAGGGCAGCGTGTTTCCCGACGAGCTGGCGATCCCGCGCTCCTTCGACGCGCTGCTGATGGTGCTGCTGGGCGGCGTTCAGGCGCTCGGCGGCCCGCTGATCGGGGCGGCGACCTTCACGCTGCTGGAGGACGCGATCTTCCGGCTCGACTACTGGCGCTTCATCCTCGGCCTCGTGATCGTCGTCATCGTCATGGTGGCGCCGGACGGCGTCGCCGGCGGGCTCAGACGGCTGGCGGCGGCGGCGCGACGCCGCGGAGACGGGGCGAGCGGGACATGACGGCGCTGCTGGAGGTCCGCGGGCTGAGCAAGTCCTACGGCGGCGTGAAGGCGGTGCGCGACGTCTCCTTCAGCTTGCGCGAGGGCGAGCTGCTGGCGATGATCGGCCCCAACGGCGCCGGCAAGAGCACCTGCTTCGGCATGCTCGACGGCCATGTGAAGGCCGACGCCGGCTCGGTGAAGCTGGCGGGGCGCGAGCTTCTGGGCGAGCGCCCGCGCGACATCTGGCGCATGGGCGTCGGGCGCACCTTCCAGATCACGGCCACCTTCACCTCGATGACGGTCATCGAGAACGTGCAGATGGCGCTGATCAGCCAGGAGCGCGCGGCCTTCGACATGCTGGGCCGCGCCGCCCTGCGCCACCGCGACGCGGCGGCGGCGCTGCTGGCGCGCGTCGGCATGGCCGAAGCCGCCGAGCGACCCTGCGGCGAGCTCGCCTACGGCGACCTCAAGCGGCTGGAGCTGGCGGTGGCGCTCGCCCACGGGCCGCGCCTGCTGCTGATGGACGAGCCCACCGCCGGCATGGCCCCGGCGGAGCGCGTGGCGCTGATGGCGCTGGCCGCCGGCATCGTCGCCGAGCAGGGCGTCTCGATCCTGTTCACCGAGCACGACATGGACGTCGTCTTCGCCCATGCCCACCGGATCATGGTGCTGAACCGCGGCGCGCTCATCGCCGAGGGCGACGCGGAGGCGATCCGCGCCGACCCCACGGTGCGCGAGGTCTATCTCGGCGGCGGCGCGGTGTTCGCGGGGGGCGGCGATGTCTGAGGGGCTGGAGGTCTCGGCGCTCGACGCCAGCTACGGCGCGGCGAAGATCCTGCACGGCGTCGCCTTCACGGTGCGGCCCGGCGAGGTGACGGCGCTGCTCGGCCGCAACGGCGCCGGCAAGAGCACGACGATGAAATCCCTCGTCGGCATGGTGCGCCAGCGGCGCGGGACGGCGCGCTGGAACGGGGCGGACCTGCTGCGGATGCCGGCCCACATGGTCTGTCGGGCCGGCGTCGGCTACGTGCCCGAGGAGCGGCGCATCTTCAAGACGCTGACGGTGCTGGAGAACCTCGACGTCGGCGCCCGCCCGCCCCGCGCCGACGCGCCGACATGGACGGTGGAGCGGCTGTTCGCGCTCTTTCCCAACCTCGCCGAGCGCCGGCGCAACCTCGGCGGCGCGCTCTCCGGCGGCGAGCAGCAGATGCTCACCATCGCGCGCACGCTGATGGGCAACCCCAGCCTCGTGCTGCTCGACGAGCCATCGGAGGGCATCGCTCCGGTGATCGTGGAGCAGATGGCCGGCGTCATCGCCACCCTCAAGCGCGAGGGTCTGGCGGTGCTGCTCTCGGAGCAGAACATGCACTTCGCCCGGCTGGTCGCCGACAGCGCCTGCGTGCTGGAGAAGGGCGCGGTGAAGTTCCGCGGCGCCTTCGCCGAACTCGACGCCGACCCCGCCATCGCCCGCGCGCATCTCGCCGTCTGAGCGACAGGCTCGAAACCTGCCGCGCGGCGGGTTTCGGCGCAGCCGATTCTTTGTCGCGTTCCGCGCGCGGCCGCGACGTGGCAGGCTTCGCCCTTGGGAGGAGACGTCGCCATGGCGCGAAGACGCCACGCCGACATCGTCGTCGAAGCCGTTCAGGGCGCGTCGGTCGCGGCGACGTCACGGCTCGCCGCGTCCTGGCGGCGCTGCCTGCTCCATCACCGCCTCGACCCCGCCGCCCAGCGCGAGCCGCAGCGGCTGAGCGCGCGCGAGACCCGCGCGGCGCGGGAGGCCGCGGGCCCCCTGCCCGACTTCGCCGCGCCGCAGCTCGACCGCCTCGGCCGCTCCCTCGCCAGCTCCGGCGGCTGCGTGATCCTGACGGACGCCGCGGGCGTCGTGCTCGACCATCGCGCCGGCGCCGCCGACGCGCCCATGTTCGAGGGCTGGGGCCTCTGGCGCGGCGGCGTATGGTCGGAGCAGGCCGAGGGCACCAACGGCATCGGCACCTGCCTCGCGGAGGAGCGCCCCGTCACCATCCGCCGCGACCAGCATTTCCACAGCCGCAACACCATGATGAGCTGCATGGACGCGCCGATCTTCGGGCCGGGCGGCGCGCTGGCCGGAGCGCTCGACGTCTCCTCGCTCCGCAGCGACCAGGACGACGCGCTCGGCGGCCTCATCGCCGAGGCGGTGACAGAGGCCGCGCGCCAGATCGAGTTCGAGCTGTTCCGCCACGCCTTTCCCGATGCGCGCATCGTCGTGAGCGCCGACAACGGCCCCGGCCGCTGCGCGCTGCTGGCGGTCGACCGCGACGACCTCGTGGTCGGGGCGACGCGCGCGGCGCGCAAGCTCTACGGGCTCGGCCTCGACGCCCCGCTCGCGCCCACGC
>CAYGUQ010000415.1:0-4341 GCA_964352995.1 uncultured Rhodobacterales bacterium | reverse complement strand
CGAGCTGTTCGAGCATCGCCTGGAGGTTCTCGCGCTCCTGGCGCAGCGCGTCCTCGAGATAGGCGATGCGCTCCTCGACGATCCGCTCCAGCGGCGCGCCCTGCGCGGCGGGCGGCGCCTCGGGCGCAGGGCCGAACGCGACGAACACCTTGTCGGGCTGGCCGTCGGGCCCCGTGAGGGGATGGGCCGAAACGTGCGCGCCGGCCTCGCCGTCTCCGGTGCCGAAACTCACGGGGCTTCCCGTGCGCAGCGCGCGGTCGATCGCCGTGGCGAGCGCGGCGCGCAGCTCCGGGCGGGTCAGCTTCACCGCGTCGCGCGTGAACGGGCCCGCCTGCGGCGGCGCAAGATAGCGCTGCACGTCGCCCACGACGTGCAGCAGCTCGCGCTCGCGCCCGACCAGCAGGCCCGGCGGCGCGAACAGCTCCAGCAGGGGCTGGAGCGCGATGGCCCCCTGGCCGCGTCCGGGCTGGGGGCCTGCGGCGACGATGCGGCGGCTGGGCGGCGGGTCTGGCCGGCGCGACCCCGCGATCAGCTCGCCCATGGCGGCGGCGTCGCGCCGGTCGGCCCCGCGCTTGCGGAACAGCCGCCAGCGCGGGTCCACCGCGTCGAAGCGCCCGGTGTCCTCGCCGATCGACTCGCTGGGGCCGAGCAGCAGGTAGCCGCTCTGGGCGAGGCTGAAGTGAAACAGCGACAGCGCCTTGTTCTGGGCCGAAGCCTCCAGATAGATCAGCGCGTTGCGGCAGCTGATGAGCTGCGTGTTGATGAAGGGCGGGTCGCGCAGCATGTTGTGCTGGGCGAAGACGATGCCGCCGCGCAGATCGGGCGAGACCTGCCAGGCGCCGTCCTCGGTGCGGGTGAAGAAGGCCTTGCGCCGTTCGTTCGAGACCGCCGCCATCTCGGCCTCGGTGTAGACGCCGGCCGCCGCGCGCTCCAGCGCGCCGGGGCTGATGTCGGTCGCGAAGATCTGCACGCGCGGCTCGCGCCCGATGCGCTCCGCCGCCTCGCGCAAGATCATTGCAATCGAGTAGGCCTCCTGCCCGGTGCCGACCGCGGGCGTCCAGATGCGCACGGGGCGCTCCTCCGCCGCCGCGAGCAGTTCGGGCGCCACGATCTCGTCGAGCAGCGCGAAGGCCGGCGGGTCGCGGAAGAACTCCGTGACGACGATCAGCAGATCCTCGGAGAGCGCGCGCACCTCGTCGGGGTCGCTCTGGAGGTCGGCGACGTAGTCCTGCAGCGCGCCCACGCCGCGGTTCTGCATCCGCCGGGCGATGCGCCGCAGGATGGTCGTCTTCTTGTATTCGCTGAAGTCGACGTTGGAGCCGCCGAGCACCAGCTCCAGCACCTTCGCGACGCCCTCCGAATGCCCTGACACGATGGCGGGCGCGGTGTCCTCGGCGTCGAGCCGCGCCATGCGGGCGATGATCGCGCCGCCCATCGCCTGCGGGGCGAGCACGGCGTCCACCACGCCGGCCTCGGCCACGGCCCGCGGCATGCCGTCGAAGCGCGCCGTCTCCAGCGACTGCGCGATGACGTAGCCGCCGGAGGCGCGCAGCGCGCGGGCGCCGCGGGCGCCGTCGGCCCCGGTGCCGGACAGGATCACCGCGGTCGCGCGCCGCCCATAGGCGCGCGCCAGCGCCCCGAGGAAGAGGTCGATGGGCGCCGCCGGCGCGCCGTGCCCCTCGCGATCGGTCAGGAACAGCCGGCCGGACTGGACGATCATGTCCTTGCCGGGGGGAATCACGAACACGTTGTTCGCGGTCAGCGACTGGCCGTCCTCCACGACATGCACCGACATCGCGGTCCGCCGCGCCAGCAGCTCGTCCATGATGCTCTTGAAGTCGGGCGACAGGTGCGTGATCACCACGAAGGCGGCGCCGGTGTTGGCCGGCAGGTGATCGAAGAGCTGTTCAAGCGCCTCCAGCCCGCCCGCCGACGCGCCGATGGCCACGACATGCTCCACCGCTTCCATTTCGGCAGGCGGTTGGGCGTTCATCGAGGGTCTTCTCCTGGTCGGCCGAAAGCGGCGGGCGGCGCCGTCGCGATCATGACGTTGGTTTCTAATCCGCACCATAAAAACATGTGCGCTCCGCGGTCAAAGGCTTCACAACCGGCGCGGGCGCTGCTCGGTTCGCAGTCCCCTGGAATTGTGCGTGAGAGGAGACGCGGCGATGGGCGGACACGGTCAGGATATGGCGGCGGCGTGGCTCGCCGTGGCGGACCATGCGGACAGGCTGAGGCCGCAGCCGCTGAGGGCGCTGATCCCCCAGCCGGGCCGGCCGCAGGCGCTGACCGCGGCGCTGGACGACCTCACCCTCGACCTCACGAAGGAGAAGCTGGACGCCGGCGCGCTGGCGGCGCTGATCGCGCTGGCCGAAGCCTCGGGCGCGCCGGCGCTGCGCGACGCCATGGCCGACGGCAAGCCGGTGAACAACACCGAGAATCGCCCGGCGCTGCACATGGCGCTGCGCGGCTCGGTCGCGCCGGATGCGCCGGGCGTCTCCGACGTCGCCGCGGTGCGGTCGCGCTTTCTCGCCTTCGCCGAGGCCGTGCGGTCCGGCGCCTACGCCGCCGCCGACGGCGGCGCGTTCACGGACGTGATCAACATCGGCATCGGCGGCTCCGACCTCGGCCCGGTGATGGCCGTGC
This sequence comes from uncultured Rhodobacterales bacterium, assembly GCA_964352995.1. Lineage (GTDB taxonomy): Bacteria > Pseudomonadota > Alphaproteobacteria > Rhodobacterales > Rhodobacteraceae > Rubrimonas. Next base: position 1,695 of record CAYGUQ010000415.1, on the reverse strand, counting down.
GCGCGCTGGCGGCGGACGCGGACGGGCCGCGCGTGCATTTCGTCTCGAACGTGGACGGCGCGCATCTGGCGGACGTGACGCGCGGGCTCGATCCGGCGCGCACGATGGTCATCGTCGCCTCCAAGACCTTCACCACGCAGGAGACCATGACCAACGCGCATTCGGCGCGGGCGTGGTTGCGCGCGGCGGCGGGAGAGGCGGGCGACGGCCACCTCGCGGCGGTCTCCACCAACCTCGAGGCCTGTGCGGCCTTCGGCGTGCCCGGGGAGCGGGTGTTCGGCTTCTGGGACTGGGTTGGCGGGCGCTACTCGCTCTGGGGCGCCATCGGGCTGCCCATCGCCATGGCGACGGGCGCCGCGGGCTTCGAGCGGCTGCTCGCCGGGGCGGCCGCCATGGACCGGCATTTTCTCGAGGCGCCGCTGGAGGCCAACCTGCCCTTCCTGCTCGGCATGGTCGGGGTCTGGCGGCGGGCGATGGGCTGGCCGACCGTGGCGCTGATCCCCTACGATCAGCGGCTGGAGCGCTTTCCCGCCTATGTGCAGCAGCTCGACATGGAGTCGCTCGGCAAGGGGGTCGCGCGCTCCGGCGCGAAGCTGGAGCGGCCGTCCGGCCCGGTGATCTGGGGCGAGCCCGGCACCAACGCGCAGCATTCCTTCTTCCAGCTCCTGCATCAGGGCACTGACGTCATCCCGGTCGAGTTCATCCTCGCCGCCGAGCCGCGCGAACGGATGGACGACCACCACGAGAAGCTCGTCGCCAACTGTCTCGCCCAGAGCGCCGCGCTCGCCTTCGGCCGCACCGAGGAGGAGGCGCGCGCGGAGATGGCGGCGAAGGGGATGGACCCGGCCGAGATCGCCCGCCTCGCGCCGCACCGCGCCTTCCCGGGCGACCGCCCGTCGCTGACGATCCTGCACCGGCGGCTCGACGCCTTCGCGCTCGGTCGGCTGATCGCGCTCTACGAGCATCGCGTCTTCGTCGAGGCCGCGGTCTGGGGGATCAATCCGTTCGACCAGTGGGGCGTGGAGCTCGGCAAGGCGATGGCGAACGACCTCCTGCCGGCGGTGAAGGGCGGCGACGCCTCGGGCTTCGACGCCGGCACGCGGTTCCTGCTGGAGCGGCTCGCCGCGCTCTCGGCGGGCTGAGCGCCGCCTCAGCCCGCGGCGTCGCTGCGGGCGGCGGCGAGGCGGCGCGCGGCGACCATCTCCGCGAGGATGCTGACGGCGATCTCCTCCGGGGCCAGCGCGCCGATCGACAGGCCGACCGGGCTGCGCAGCGCGGCGAGGCGGCCCGGCTCGACCCCCTCGGCGGCGAGCTTCGCCCCGAGCGCCGCCGCCTTGCGCCGGCTCGCGACCATGCCGAGGAAGCCCGCGCCGCTCGCCAGCGCCTCCCTCAGCGCCGCGAGATCGCCTAGGCCCTGCGTCGCAACGACGGCGGCGTCCCGCGGCCCGAGCGCCGCGGCCTCGGCGCGGGCCGCGGCGTCGCGCGCCTCGGGCCGCAGGCCCATGCCGGCGCCGAGCGTCAGCAGCGCCTGCGCCACCGCGCCGCCCCCCCACACCGCCAGACGCGGGGCCGGCGCGAAGGGCTCGATGAGCAGTTCGACCGAGCCTCCCGAGGGGCACCCCGAGCGGTAGACCGCCGCGCCGTCGGCGTCGGTCCGCCCGACGACGCGGCGGTCTACCGCTGTCTCGTATACAC
>CAYGUQ010000414.1:0-4352 GCA_964352995.1 uncultured Rhodobacterales bacterium | reverse complement strand
GTTCCCGCCGGGGCTGCTCGTGGCGCTGCTGGTCCTGCCGGCCCTCGTCGCCGCGCGCCCAAGGCGGCTGAAGGCCAGTCGGCGGAGGGCCAGTCGGCGGAAGCGGCGCCCAGCGCGGCGGAAGCCGACGCCGGCTGAAGGCGTCTTCGCGCGCCGGCTCGGACGGGGCGGGGGCGGGGGATCAGCCCTCCGCCGCCTCCAGCGCCCTCGCAAGCGCGCAGAAGGCCGGGACGTCCAGCGTCTCGGCCCGCGCCTGAGGGTCGACGCCGGCCGCGTCGAGAAGCGGCGCCGGGTCGCGGCCCAGCGTCCTCAGCGCCTGCCGCAGCATCTTGCGCCGCTGGCCGAAAGCCGCGGTCGTCACCCGCTCCAGCGCCGTGAGGCGCGCCGCCGCGACAGGTTCGCATGGCGCGATCGACACCACCGCCGAGGTGACCTTCGGCGGCGGCGTGAAGGCGGCGGGGCTGATGTCGAAGAGGATGCGCGCGCGGGTGCGCCAGCCGGCCAGCACCGCGAGCCTGCCGTAATGCGCGGAGCCCGGCGTCGCCACGATGCGCTCGGCGACCTCCCGCTGGAACATCAGCGTCAGGCGAGACCACCACGGCGGCCATGCGCCGTCGTCGACGGCGCCCTCCGGGCCCTTGTCCGCGCCGCCGCCGCCGCGCAGCCAGCGCACGAGCAGTTCGGTGCCGATGTTGTAGGGAAGGTTCGCTGCGACCACGGCGGGCCGGCCGACGAGCGCGGCGTGGGGGAGCGCGAGCGCGTCGCCCTCGATCACCTCAAGCCTGCCGGCCCATCGCTCGGAGACCGCAGCCAGCGCCGGCAGGCAGCGCGCGTCGCGCTCGACGGCGACGACGCGGCGCGCCCCCTCGGCGAGCAGCGCCCGGGTCAGCCCGCCCGGCCCGGGGCCGATCTCCAGCACGTCGGCCGCGCCCAGATCGCCGGCGCCGCGCGCGATGCGGCCGGTCAGGTTGAGGTCGAGCAGGAAGTTCTGGCCGAGCGCGCGTCTGGCCGCGAGGCCGTGCTCGGCGATCACGGCCCGGAGCGGCGGCAGACCGTCCGCGGCCGTCGCGGCCCCGTCGCTCCCGCCGCTCAGAGCGCGCGCGCCCCGTTTTCGCGCGCCTGCGCCATCGCGTCGGCGAGCCGCAGCGCCTCGATGAGGCTGTCGGGGTCCGCGATCCCCTTGCCGGCGATGTCGTAGGCGGTGCCGTGGTCGGGCGAGGTGCGGATGAACGGCAGCCCCAGCGTCACGTTCACGCCATGGGCGAAATCGAGCGTCTTGATCGGGATCAGCGCCTGATCGTGATACATGCACACTGCGACGTCGTAGCGCGCCCGCGCGGCGGGGTGGAACATCGTGTCGGCGGGCAGGGGGCCGGCGATGTCGATGCCCTCGCCGCGCAGCGCGTCGAGCGCGGGGCCGATCAGTTCGATCTCCTCACGCCCCATCGCGCCGCCTTCGCCGGCGTGCGGGTTCAGCCCCGAGACGGCGAAGCGCGGCCGGTCTAGCCCGAAGTCGCGCCGCAGCGCGGCCTCGGCGATGCGGATTGTCTCCTGGATCGACGTCGCGTCCAGCGCGGCGATCGCGGCGGCGAGGCTCAGGTGGATCGTGACCGGGATCACCTTGAGCGCGGGCGCGGCGAGCATCATCACCGCGCGCTCGGCGCCGCCGAGATGGGCGAGGAATTCGGTGTGGCCGGGGAAGGCGAAGCCGGCGCCGTCCATCAGCGCCTTCTTGTTGATCGGGTTGGTGACGACGCCCGCCGCGGCGCCGGCCATCGCGAGGCGCGCCGCCCGCTCGATGGACCGCACGACCGCCGCGGCGTTGGCCGGGTCGGGCCGTCCGGGCTCCGCGAGCACCGGCAGCGCCTCGCGAAACACCGCGGCGGCCTCGTCCGGCGCGCCGATCTCGCGCACGCGATGGCCGGCGGGCGCGGCGATTGCGGCGAGGCGGCGGGGGTCGTCGATGGCGAAGAACGGGCGGGCGCCGGCCTCGCGCGCAAGCGCGGCCCAGGCCGCGACAGCGATCTCGCCGCCCACGCCGGCAGGGTCGCCCATGGTGAGGGCGAGCGGCCGCGTCATCGGCGGTCGATCACGGCGTCGTTGCGCAGCTCCTGAAGCCAGCCGGCCGCGAAGCCCTCGAGCCGCTGGCCGCGGACCTGCGCGCGCAGCGCCTCGCGCGCCTCGGGGCTCGCGCCGCTCACGCGGCTGCAGACGACGAAGGCGACGGCGCCGCCCTGCGCGGGGAGCGGCCCGCTGTTCTGCCCGTCGACGAGGCCGCTCACGGCGTCGCGCGTGCGCTGCTGCATCGCCGCGCTGTCGGTGGGGTCGGAGCGGATCGCGTTGAGCTCGGGGTCGTTCTCGGCCAGCGCCTGCACGGCAGAGCAGTCCGGCTCGCCCTGCAGGGCGCGCGCCAGCAGCTGCGGGGCGCCGGAGCCCCGCGCCTGCAGCATCACGAGGTCGAGCGTCTCCGCGCCGGCCGCCACCGTCTCGCGGCGCGTCTCGATGAGCTTGAGGATCGTCACGCCGCCGGGCAGGGGCAGCGGCTCGGTGACGCCGCCGTCGCCGGCGGCGGCGAGCGCCCGCGCGACCTGATCGGGCAGCGCGGCCTCGGAGATCCAGCCGATGTCGCCGCCCTGCGCGGCGCTGGGAGAAGAACTGTAGCGCTGCACCGCCGCGCGGAAGTCGCCGCCGGCGCCGAGGTCGCGCGAGAGCTGCTCGGCCAGCGCCATGGTCTGCGATTCGCCCCGCGCGGCGAAGGGCATCGAGAGCTCCTGGAGGCGATAGCTCACCGACTGGCCGCTCGCGGCCAGCGCCAGCTCCTGATCGAGCTCCGCGTCGCTCGGCTCGGCCTGAGCGCCGAAGCGCCGGCGCACGGCGGCGCGCCACGCGATGTCGGCGGTGATGGCGTCCTCCAGCGTGCCCATGCCGACGCCGGCCCGGCGCAGCTGCGCGTTGAGCGCATCGGTCGTCAGGCTCCGGTTGCCTGCGTACTCCTCGACGCCGCGCGCGAGGGTGTCGGCGTCGACGGTGAGGCCGACCGTCTCCGCGGCGTCGCGCTTGATGCGGTCGTCGACGAGCTGGGCGAGGGCCATCTGCGCGAGATCGGCCCCCGGCTGCGCCCCGGCCATGGCCAGCAGCCGCATGCGCTGATCGACGTCGTAGCGCGTCACCACGTCGCCGTTCACGACGGCGGCGGGCTCGAAGGGCGTCTGCGCCGAGGCCGGCGACGCCCAAAGCCCGTACGGACCGCCCGAAAGGGGCGGCGGAGACGACGTCGCGGCGATGAGCGCCACGGCGACGAGTGCGTTGCGCGCCAGCATGTTCCTGCCTCGCGATGGCTTGGTCATCGGGGTCGCCCGCATACCGCAGATCGCCGCCCTGCGCCATCGGCGGCGCCATAGAGCCGCACCCGCAGGCCGAAGGTCGTCTCGGCGGGCGCGTTGCGCGTGTCTGTGAAGTCCCGCTTCGCGAAGAACTCGAACGCGGCGCATTCGTTGCGATAGGCGATCTGCGCCGCGGTCTCGACGAAGTCGTCCTCGACGATGTCGCGGCGCATGAACCCCGACACCTCCCACTGCCGGTCGAGCCGCAGCGTGGCGGCGAGGGAGACCTCGGAGCGGTCGTCCAGCGCCCCGGCCGTGTCGTCTTCGGCGAGATACACGTAGTTGGCGCGGATCGAGCCGCGGTCGCCGGAGATCATCGCCGAGGCCTCGTTGCGGGCCACGCCGAAATCGTCGCCGACGCGCAGACGGTTGGACAGGCGCAGCCAGTCCGCGAGCCCGACCGACCACGCGGCCACCCAGTCCGACTGCGTCTCGTCGAGGCCGGAGCCGGCCGAGAAGCTCGTCTCCTCGGTCAGCCGGATCACGCGGCCGGCGCGCGCCTCGAAGTCGAGGCCGTTCGGGCCGATCAGGGCGTAGTTGACGCCGAGGTTGAGCCGCGTGCCGCTCTCGACGCGGTCGTAGCCGGGGAAGCGGTCGATCTCGAACAGGTTGGTCTCGTCGAAGTCCACCAGCAGGCTGTCTTCGTTGGGGATGTTGTCGTCGCCGAAGTCCTGCGGCGCGAAGACGATCTGCGCGACGGGCTCGACGATCTGCGTGACGTCCCCGGCGAAGGAGATGAAGGGCAGGCGCGCCTCGGCCCCGACCAGCGGGGCGAGGCGGAACGTGAGGTCCTCGTCGAAGTCGGGGTCGTCGGAGGTCTGGTAGAAGTCGCTCCGGACCGAGGCGAAGCCGCGCAGGGCGACGCCGCCCTCCACGATGGTCTCGCGATTCCAGTCGGCGCCGACGCTGAGGCGATTGACGTCGCGCCCCTCGCCGCGGCGCAGCGCGACGCCGCTGGCGGTGAAGCCC
>CAYGUQ010000413.1:0-4375 GCA_964352995.1 uncultured Rhodobacterales bacterium | reverse complement strand
GGCGCTGGGCGCCGATTTCGGCGTCACCGGCATGAACGGCACCGGGCCGTTCTGCTGGGGCGAGTGGACGCCGCGCGACAAGATGGTGATCACCCGCCACGAGGGCTATTCGTGGGGTCCGCCGGTCTACGAGAACCAGGGCCCGGCGCACATGGCGCAGATCACCTGGCAGATCGTGCCTGAGGAGAACACGCGCACCGTCTCCGTCATCACCGGACAGTCCGAGGTGACGCAGTACGTGCCGCACATCGCCGTCTCCCGCCTGCGCGAGACGCCGGGGGTGCTGATCCAGAAGTCCGATCTGGCGTTCTGGACCTATTTCATCGGCTTCAAGACCGACAAGGCGGTCGTCGCCGACCCGGTGGTGCGGCAGGCGATGAACCTCGCGGTCGATCAGGCGGCGATGGCCGAGGACCTCTACTTCGGCGAGGTCGAGCCCGCCTACAGCTATGTCAGCCAGGAGGCGCTCGACTGGAACGCCGATCTCGACGACCGGCTGCTGAAGTTCGACCCCGACCGCGCCAACGCCATGCTCGACGAGGCCGGCTGGACCCGCGGCGCCGACGGCGTGCGCGAGAAGGACGGGCTGCGGCTGGAGCCGCTGATCTACGTCTTCGCCGGCTCCGGCTGGTCCAAGATCTCCGAAGCCGTGCAGGCCTATCTGCGCGAGATCGGCGTGAACCTCGTCGTGCAGCCCTTCGACGCCACGGTCGCCTGGGGCAAGCTCGCGACGCAGGAGTTCGACATGTTCGGCATGTCCTACCCCTACGTCTCGTCCGGCGACGCGCTGAACCTCTACTTCCGCTCCGAGAACATGCCGACGCCGAACCGCATGAACTGGAACGACCCCGAGACCGACCGCCTGCTCGACGCCGGCAAGACCGCGCTCGACCCGGTCGTGCGGGCGGCGAGCTACGGCGAGGTGCTCGGCAAGGTGCACGACGCGGCGGTGTGGATCCCGCTCTACCACGAGCCGATGATCATCGCGCAGTCCGACCGGCTGGAGCCGGTGGAGCCGCACAACATCTATGGCTGCGGCCTCTACAAGGGCCTCGACCTCAAGTTCAGGGAGTGAGCCGCAGCGGCGGGCGCCGGACCGGCGCCCGCCATTGCAGGGCATCGGCGGCGAGGGAAAGCGCATGACGACGACGGTGATCCGAAACGCCGACTGGATCGTGGCCCATGACGGGGCGCGGCACGTCTACACGAGCGGCGACGTCGCCTTCAGCGGCGGCGCGCTGACCCATGTCGGCGGCGCCTACGCCGGGGCTGCGGAGGTCGAGATCGACGGCCGCGGCCGCATGGTCATGCCGGGCCTCGTGAACGTCCACTCGCACCCGTCGTCGGAGGCGATGAACAAGGGCTTCCTCGACGAGCTGGGCAGCAAGGGCCTCTACATGTCCTCGCTCTACGAGTTCATGCCGCTGTTCCGGTGCGACGACGAGGGGCGCGAGGCCTGCGTGCAGGTGGCCCTCAGCGAACTGCTGACGTCGGGCGTCACGACGGTCGTGGACCTGTCGGTGGCGTGGGACGGCTGGCTCGACACCCTCGCCGCCTCGGGCCTGCGCGCGGTGGCCGCGCCGATGCACCGCTCGGCGCGCTGGTTCACGAAGAACGGCCATGTCGTCGAGTACGAATGGGACGAGGCCGCCGGCCGCGCGGGAATGGATGCGGCGCTGAAGGTCATCGACGCGGCCAACGCGCACCCCTCGGGGCGCCTTTCGGGCATGTGCGCGCCGAGCCAGATCGACACCTGCTCCGAAGAGCTGATCCGCGACAACTTCGACGCCGCGCGGGAGCGGGGCGTCCCCTTCCAGATCCACGCCGCGCAGTCGGTGGTGGAGTTCCACGAGATCACGCGGCGGCACGGCCGCACGCCGCTGCAGTGGCTCGACGATCTCGGCGTGCTGAAGCCCGGCGCGATCATCGGCCACGGCATCTTCCTCAACGACCACGTCGGCGCGCACTGGCCAGAGGCGCGCGACTTCGACCTGCTGCGCGAGAGCGGCGCGGCGGTGGCGCATTGCCCGACGGTGTTCCAGCGCCGCGGCATCACCCTGCGCACGCTCGGGCGCTACCTGCGCGGCGGAATTCCCGTGGGGATCGGCACTGACACCTATCCGCACAACATGCTGGAGGAGATGCGCAACGCGCTTACCAACAGCCGCGTCGTGAGCCGAAACGTCTATGACGTCGCCACCTCGCAGGTCTTCGACGCCGTCACCACCGGCGGCGCGGCGATCCTGGGGCGGTCCGACATCGGGCGGCTGAGCCCTGGCGCCAAGGCCGATCTCGTGGTGGTCGACGTGACGCACCCGGCCATGCGGCCCCTGCGCGAGCCGCTGCGCTCGCTGATCTACGTCGCGGCCGAGCGCGCTGTGCGCGACGTCTTCGTCGACGGGCGGCAGGTGGTGGCGGACGGCCGCGCGCTCGCCTTCGACCTGCCGGCCGCGCTCGACCGGCTGGAGGAGGCGCAGCGGCGGGCCGAGGCGGCGTTCCGCCAGCTCGACTACGCCGGCCGCAGCCATGAGGAGGCCTCGCCCTTCGTCTACGGCCGCGCATGACGGCCGGGCCGCTGCTCAGCGTCGAGGACCTTCGCGTCCATTTCCGCGTCGAGGGCCGCGTCTACCGCGCCGTGGACGGCGTCAGCTTCGCGGTCGAGCGCGGGCGGACGCTGGGCGTCGTCGGCGAGAGCGGCTGCGGCAAGAGCGTGACGTCGCTGGCCGTGATGCGCCTCGTGCAGACCCCGCCCGGGGTCTACGCCGGGGGGCGGGTGGTCTTCGACGGCGTCGACCTGCTGACGCTGTCGGCGCGGCGGATGCGCGCGCTGCGCGGCGGGCGCATGGCGATGATCTTCCAGGAGCCGATGACTTCGCTGAACCCGGTCTACACCGTCGGCGACCAGATCGCGGAGAGCCTTGCGGCGCATTCCGGCCTGCGCGGCGCCGCCGCGCGGGCGCGCGTGACGGAATTGCTGGAGCTGGTGCGGCTGCCCTCGGCTGCGAAGCGCGCGAGCGACTATCCCCACCAGCTCTCGGGCGGCCAGCGCCAGCGGGTGATGATCGCGCTGGCGCAGGCCAACGACCCCCACCAGCTGATAGCCCCCCAGCCGACCACCGCGCTCGACGTCACGATCCAGGCGCAGGTGCTCGATCTCATCGGCGACCTGCGCGCGCGCACCGGGGCGGGCGTGCTGCTGATCACCCACGACCTCGGCGTCGTGGCCGAGACCTGCGACGCGGTGGCGGTGATGTACGCCGGCCGGGTGGTGGAGACGGCCCCGGTGGCGGCGCTCTTCGCCGACCCGCAGCACCCCTACACGGTCGGGCTGATGGCCGCCGTGCCGCGGGTCGACGCCGCGCGCGGACGGCTGGAGACCATCGAGGGCTCTGTGCCGCCGCCGTGGTCGGCCGCGCCGGGATGCCGCTTCGCCTCGCGCTGCCCGCTGGCGGACGCGCGCTGTCGCGCCGAGGCGCCGCCGCTCGCCGCCGTCAGCCCCGGACACGCCGTCGCCTGCTGGCGCGCGCCGATCGAGGCGGCGGCGTGAGCGCGCTCCGCAGCCCCTCCGAAGCCCGCGAAGCCGCCGCGCCGGCGCTGGAGGCGCGCGGCCTCGTGAAGACCTTCGACGTCCGCCGCGGGCTCCTGCGGCGCAAGGCGGGCGCCGTGCAGGCGGTGGCGGACGTCAGCTTCGCTGTCGGCGCGGGGGAGACGCTGGCGCTGGTGGGCGAGTCCGGCTGCGGCAAATCCACCCTCGGCCGCGCCGCGCTGCGCCTGATCGAGCCGACCGCCGGCGAGGTGCTGCTCGGCGGGCGCAGCCTCACGGCGCTGGCGCCGGCGGCGCTCAGGGCCGCCCGGCGCGACATGCAGATCATCTTTCAGGACCCGTTCGGCGCGCTCAACCCGCGCATGACGGTGGCGGAGACGCTGGCCGAGCCGATGCTGCTGCACGGGCTCGCGCGCGCAAGCGACGTCGGCGACCGGGTGCGGGCGCTCCTGTCGGCCTGCGGCATGCAGCCGTTCCACGCCGAGCGCTATCCGCACGAGTTCTCCGGCGGGCAGCGCCAGCGCATCGGCGTGGCGCGGGCGCTGGCGACGCGGCCGAAGCTCGTCGTTTGCGACGAGCCGGTCTCCGCGCTCGACGTCTCGGTGCAGGCGCAGATCGTCAACCTGCTGCAGGACCTGCAGGCGGAGATCGGCGCGGCCTATCTCTTCATCAGCCACGACCTCGCCGTGGTCCGCCACATCGCCGCGCGGGTCGCGGTGATGTATCTCGGCCGGATCGTCGAGACGGCGCCCACGGGAGAGATCTTCGCGACGCCGCGCCACCCCTACACCCGTCTGCTGCTCGACGCCGCGCCGCGGCTGCGGCCGGGCG
>CAYGUQ010000412.1:0-4380 GCA_964352995.1 uncultured Rhodobacterales bacterium | reverse complement strand
CTAGTCCACGACGAGCAGCTCGCGCGGCACCGTCCCGAGCTGGCGGCAGCCCGTCTCCGTGACCACCACCGTCTCGCTCACGCCGACCGTGAAGACGCCGTAGACGCGCAGGGCCGGGGGGATGTGGAAGGCCATGCCGGGTTCCACCTCGCGCTTGACCCCGGTGTAGAGCGACAGCACCGCGCCCTCGCCCCAGTCCGGCGCGAAGGAGATGCCGGTGGAGTAGCCGCTGCGCTTGCGGAAGGCGTCGGTGAAGCCGGCGCGGTCGATCACAGCCTGACAGGCCGCGTGGACATCCTCGCAGGCGACCCCCGGCTTCAGCGCGCCGAGCGCGGCCTCCAGCGCCTCCTGACAGACCGCGCTCATCGTCATCGCCGCCTCCGGCGGCTTGCCGACCCAGGCGCTGCGCATCAGCGCGGCGTGATAGCGGTCGTGCACTCCCGCCATCTCCAGGAACGCCGGATCGCCGCGCCGGAGCTTGCGACGCCGCCATGTGCCGTGCGGCACGCCGGTTCTCGGACCGGAGGATGCGAGCGGCTCCATCCCCATGTACTCGGAGCCGGCCGAGATCGCCGCATGCATCATCTCGGCGACGAACTCGTTGTCGGACACGCCCTCCGCCACGCGCGCCAGCCCCGCCCTCATGCCGGCGTCGACGTAGCGGGCCGCCGTCTCGAGCCGCGCGATCTCGGCGGCCGACTTCACGGCGCGCAGCCGCTCGATGACGCCGGCGCCGTCGGAGAGGGCGCCAAGCGCATCGATCAGCGCCTTGTAGACGGCTATGGGCAGGAACCAGCCGCGCTCGTCGATGGCGATGCGTTTGCGCAGCAGGCCCCGCTTGGCGAGCAAGGCCATGGTCGCGGCGATGGGGTCCTCCCCGTCGCCGTAGGTCACGATGTCCTCGACGAAGCTGTTGGCCACGAGGTTCATCAGCTCAAGCTGACGGACGACGAACACCGGCTCGCCCTCCACCGGCAGCAGCAGCGCCTGATAGGTGTAGTAGCCCGGCGTCTGCTGGCCGGTGAGATAGAAGATGTTCTCCGGCCCGGTCACGAGCATGACGTCGATGCCCGCCGCCTGAAGGGCCAGGCGCGCGCCGTTCTGGCGCATCTCCAGTTCGGCGCGATCGAACGCGGCCTCCTGCCCGGGGGTGATCGCGTCGATCTGCGGCATGGTGGAGACCTTTCTGAGGCTGCTGCTTTGGGATGGGCTCGCCGGGCCGTCAGCCGCCGAGCATCGCGAGCGCCGTGTCGCGGTAGATGCGCGCCGCCAGCACGAGCTCGCCCATGGGAACGTGCTCGTCGGGCTTGTGCGCGACCGAGAGGTCGCCCGGGCCGAGAATGACGCCCGCCGCGCCGATCCCGCGAAAATGCACGAGGTCGCAGCCGCCCTGGAAGCCTCCCGTCGGCGTCTCCCTCCCGAGGTGGCGGCGGCATGCGGCCTGAGCCGCCGCGACGACAGGGTCGCCGGCCGGCGTCTCGCTCGCGCCGCCCGTCGTGAGCCGATAGCCCGAGACGCCCATGGCGACGCCGGCCTCCCGGGCGGCCTGCGCGACGATGGCCGCGATCTCCTGCCTGACCTCGGCCTCGTCCTCGCCGGGGATCATGCGCCGGTCGAGCAGGAGCTCGCAGAGATCGGGCACCACATTGTCCGCCTGCCCGGCGTTGCATCGGGTCACGGTGAGCGAGGGCGAACCGACGAGGGGATGACGGCGCGCGGCGATGCGCGCGTGCTCGGCGGCTATCGCGGCGAAGAGGGGCGCGCATTTCAGGATCGCGTTCACGCCCAGATCGGGCGCGCCCGAATGCGCGGCCTGGCCGCGCACATGGACGACCGGCCGCAGCGAGCCCTTGTGCGCAATCACGGTCCGGCAGGAAGTCGGTTCGCCGATCATGCAGAAATCGACGGAAGGCGCGCCCGCCGCATAGGCGCGGGCGCCCATGCTCGCGACTTCCTCGTCGGCGACGAACACGCCGAGCAGCGCGCCCGACCACTGCGCCCTCGCCGCCACAAGGGCCTCGATCGCGGCGATCATCGACGCGAGCGGCCCCTTGGCGTCGCAGGCGCCGCGTCCCACCAGATCGTCGCCGCGACGCCGCAGGCTGAACGGGTCCGTCGTCCAGCCGGCCCCCGCGGGCACGACGTCGAGATGCGTGTTGAACGCGAAGACGGGGCCGGGGCCGTTCTCGAAGCGGGCGACGACGTTCATCCTGTCGCCGCCGAGGTCGACCGTCTCGGCCGCGCAGCCCGCCGCGGCGAGCCGCGCCCGCACCCATCTCGCGGCCTCGGCCTCGCCGCGGGGCGGGTTGGACGTGTCGAAGGCGACGAGCGCCTCAAGGTCTCGCGCCAAGGAGCCGGCGTCCTGAATCAAGCAGTCGGTCACGATCGGCGCGCCTCCCAATTGTATGGCTTCATGCGTAGAAGACAATGTGCCATGGATCAACGGGCATGAAGCGGAGGCGCCGGCCGGCGCGAAGAGGGGGCATGGCGGAAGCCGACGAGGGGAGACGAGGGCGCAACGCCCAGCGACTGGTGCTGATCGCGCGCCGGATCGTGGGCATCGCGATCACCGAAGCCTACCCGGCCGGCCATCATCTCGTCGAGACGGCGCTCGCCGAGGCGCTCGGCGTCTCGCGCACCCCGGTGCGGGCGGCGCTGGCCTACCTGACCGAGCTGGGCGTCGTCACGGCCCGCGAGAACCACGGCTTCTTTCTCGCCCGGCCTGGCGGCGCGCTCTCCGACCTCGAAATCGAGACGCCGCGCTCGGCGGAGGAGGATCTCTACGTCGCGCTGGTCGGAGCGGGGGCCCGCGGCGAAGGCGGCTCGCGCATCACGCAGACCGACATCGCCCGCCGGATGGGCGTCAGCAGCGCGACCGCGCTGCGCGTGCTCGACCGTCTGGCCGCGGAGGGCCTGATCGTTCGGGACGCCGGCCATGGCTGGCGCTACGTGCCGACGCTCGACAGCGTTCAGTCGCGCCGCGCCAGCTACGAGTTCCGACGGGCGCTCGAACTGGCGGCGCTGCGCTCCTGCGCGTTCGTCGCCGACGCCGAGGTGCTTGCGGAGCAGCGCAGGAAGCATGTCGACCTGCTCCGGGCCGTCGAGCGCGACGGGGCGAACCGAAGCTGGATCTACGCGACCGACGCCGGCTTCCACGAGGCCGTGGTGGCGTTCTCCAAGAACCAGTTCTTCCTCAGCGCGATATCGCAGCAGAACCGTCTGAGGCGCCTTCTGGAGCTCTGGGACGGCGGCAACCGCGCCCGGGTGGCGGCGTGGTGCCGCGAGCATCTCGCGATCATCGGGGCGCTCGAGGCCGACGACCGAGAGGCCGCGGTGCGGCTGATGGCCGAGCATCTCGACGCCGCGGAGCGCACGTCGCGCTCGTGACGCGCGGTCGGGGTCGGGCGGCCCGGTCACGCCTCGGCGACGCTCAGCGCGAAGGCCGCGAACAGGGGATGCGGCGCGCCGCGCCGCGAGGTCAGCTCGGGGTGGCCCTCCGCCCCGACGAAGAAGGGGTGGTCGGGGTCGGCGATCACGTCGACCACGGCCTCGGTCGGGTGCTCGGCCGCGATCTCCATGCCGGCGTCGGCCAGGGCGCCCCGATAGCGCTCCGCAAGCGCGAAGCGGTGATTCATCCGCTCGGGCCAGCGCGTCGCGAGACCCTGCGCCCGCAGAGCCGCCGACAGGCCCGCGGACGTGACGGCCACCGCCCTGTCCCCGAGACGCGGCGCAGGCATCGCGGCGAAGAGGTGAGAGGCTGAACCGGGGTCCATCTCCGCCAACGCGGCGTCGGCGCAGCCGGGCCGGTCCCGCACCGCTGCGAGCGCCATCGCCTGCATCCCGAGACAGAGGCCGAGGGTAGGCGCGCCGACGCTCCGCGCCCGCCGCGCCGCCGCGACAAGCGGCGCCACCTGGGCGAGGTCCGCCCCGCCGGGAAGCACGAGGCCGCGCGCGCCCTGCGCGAGCGCCGTCTCGACGTCGGCGGCGACGAACGGCGCCAGGGCGCGGCCGGTCATGTCCGCCGCGTCGCCGAGCGCTGCGAACACGGCGCCATAGACGTCGGCGAGCCTGTCGCGGACGCCGATTACCGCCACGGGCGTCGCCGGCGCCGCCGCCCCAGGCGGGACCGCGGCGCCGACCTCGAACCCGTCCGGCCAGGCCGGGCCGGGCTCGAGACCGAGCCTGCCGAAGCCGTCCGCCTGCGCGCGGGCGACGAGAGCGCCCGCAGCGTCATGGACCGAGGCCGACCGCGCGCCCCGCCAGACCGCGGTCCACGCCACGGCGGCGGACGAACCGCCGGCCGGCGACAACGCGCTTTCGTCGCCGGCGCGCCGCGCCCACGAAACGCCTTCCCGCTCCAGCCACAGGACGCCGTTCTCC
>CAYGUQ010000411.1:0-4431 GCA_964352995.1 uncultured Rhodobacterales bacterium | reverse complement strand
CGGCGGGGACCGCGGGCTGCGGCGCGGCCGGCTCGACTTTCGGCGAGGGCGGGATGGTGGCGCCCGGCGCCGGCCTAGACGCGGGCTTTGCGGGCTTCGTCACCGTGTCGAAGGGCATCCGCTTGAGGTCGTTGAGCGACTTGGCGGCCTCGCGCAGCTCCTTCATGTCGGAGATGTCGGCCTCGCGCGCCGCATCCTCCATGGAGCGCTGGAAGTCGCGCGCCATGCCGCGCACCTGATTGACGTATTTTCCGAAGCTGCGCAGCAGTTTGGGCAGGTCCTTGGGACCCACCACGATCAGCGCGAGCGCGCCGATCACCATCAGCTCGGACCAGCCGATGTCGAGCATTTTTCAGCGCCCCTCCGCCGCGTCGCGCCGGATCTCAGGCGTCCTTCTTCTGCCCGGCGGGCGTCACGTCGATCGGCTCGCCGGGAGCGCGCTCGACCTTCTTGGGGTCGTCCTCGTCCGCGCCGTCGTCGGACATGCCGCGTTTGAACGCCTTGATGCCCTTGGCCATGTCGCCCATCAGCGCGGAGATCTTGCCCCGACCGAAGAGCAGCACGACAAGCAGCACGACGATCAGGATCTGCCAGATGCTCGGGCTCATGTCTCGTCTCTCCCTGCGCGCGCGGGGGAAGACAGCCTCCCCGCGCTTCTCGCCAGCGCGCGGTGCGCGCGCAACACAGCCATGACATATGAGAAAGGCGGCTGCCCGGAAAGGGCCTAGCCCGGTCTTTTTCCGCTGCGGTCGCGGTCGTCCTCCCAGGGATTGCCGACCTTGCTCTGCCGCTCGCACGGAAACACGAAGCAGTGCTCGCGGCGCAGCGACAGCCAGAGCGGCGCGCCGGGCCCCGGCAGATAGGCGCCCGGCACGGTCGCCTTCAGCACCGAACCGTCATGGTCCATCCGCACCTCGATGAGGCTTTCGGAGCCCATGAACCGCGCGCGCGTGACGTGGCCGCGCGCGGGCACGCCGGTGCGCATGGTGCTGGGCGGCGGCGCGCCGCGGTCCTCCTCGATCTTGAGGTGCTGGGGTCGGATGATGATCTCGACGTCGGCGCGGTCGACCATGCCCGGCGTCAGGAACAGCCCGAAGGGCGTGTCGGTCTGGCGCGCGCGCACCTCGCCGTGGATGACGTTGACGTCGCTGAAGAACGCCGCCGCCCTGCGGTCCACCGGGTGATTGTAGACGTGGTAGGGCGCGCCGACCTGCGCCACCGCGCCGCCGCGCATCAGCGCGATGCGGTCGGCCATGCGCAGCGCCTCCTCCGGCTCGTGGGTCACGAGCAGGACGGCGGCGCCCTCCTCCTTCAGCAACGCGAGCGTCTCGTCGCGGACGCTGTCGCGCAGGCGCTGGTCGAGCCCGGAGAACGGCTCGTCCATCAGCATCACCCGCGGCCGCGGGGCGAGCGCGCGGGCCAGCGCGACGCGCTGCTGCTCTCCGCCGGAGAGCTCGTGCGGGAACTTCGCGCCGTAGCCCGACAGGCCCACCCGCTCGAGATACTGGCCGACCACCGTCTTGCGCGCGCCGTTCAGCGAGCGCTTGAGGCCGAAGGCGACGTTCTGCTCCACGGTCAGGTGCGGAAACAGCGCGAAGTCCTGGAACATGAGGCCGATGCCGCGGGCCTCCGGCGGGGCGTGCGAGACGTCGTCGGAGACGACGCGCCCGTCCACCCGCACCACGCCCGCGTCCTGCCGCTCCACGCCCGCCGCGATCCGCAGCAGCGTGGACTTGCCGCAGCCGGACGGGCCGAGCAGGCACATGACATGCCCCTCGTCCACCTCCACGGAGACGTCCCGCACGGCGGCCGCGCCGGCGTAGGCCTTGCTGACGCGCTCTAGCGCGAGCCGGGGGACGCGCTCTGGCGCAGGCCGGGGGACGGGCGGCGGCATGGACGAACCCTAGCGTTTCACTCAGGCTCGATCTAGCAACCCCCGGCCGCCCCCGCAACCGTCACAGCGTCACGTTGGTCTGGCCGCCGTCGAGCAGGATGTTCTGGCCGACGACGAAGCCGGCATGGGCCGAGCAGAGCCAAGCGCAGGCGGCGCCGAATTCCTCGATCGTGCCGTACCGCCCGGCCGGGATGGTCGCCTTGCGGATCGCCGAGGCCTCTTCGAGGCTCACGCCCTTCTGCTTGGCCACGGCGCTCTCCAGCGCTGTCGCGCGGTCGGTGTCATGGCTGCCGGGCAGCAGGTTGTTGATGGTGACGCCCTTTGCGGCCACCTGCCGCGAGGTGCCGGCGACGAAGCCCGTCAGCCCGGCGCGCGCCGCGTTCGACAGGCCGAGCTGCGGGATCGGCCCCTTGACCGACTGCGAGGTGATGTTGACCACCCGGCCCCAGCCGCGCTCCATCATGCCCGGCAGCAGCGCCGTGGTGAGGAAGATCGGCGCCAGCATCGACATCTCCAGCGCCGCCTGCCACGCCTCGCGGCCCCAGTCGCTCCAGAGGCCCGGCGGCGGGCCGCCGGCGTTGTTCACCAGGATGTCGGGGTTCGGGCAGGCGGCGATCAGCGCCGCGCGGCCTGCGTCGGTCGTCACGTCCGCCGCGACGGTCGTCACGGTCACGCCGAGGCGGCGCAGGTCGGCCGCCGTCTCCTCCAGCGGGCCGGCGGAGCGGGCGTTGAGCACGATGTTCACGCCCTCGCCCGCCAGCGCCTGCGCGCAGCCCTTCCCAAGCCCCTTAGAGCCGGCGCACACGATAGCCGTGCGGCCCCTGATCCCCATGTCCATGTCGGTCTTTCCTTCTCGCGCCCAGTCTAGCGCCCCGTCGCGGGGCCTCGCTCCGGCCGCCCCTCAGAGCATGGAGGGCAGCACCTGGTCCGGCGGGCGGTGGCCGTCCGCGTAGGTCTTGATGTTGAGAATCACCTTCTCGCCCATGTCGCGCCGCCCCTCCTCGGTGGCCGAGGCCATGTGCGGCAGCAGCACGACGTTGGGCAGGTTCATGAGCCGCGGGTTGACGCTGGGCTCCTTCTCGAACACGTCGAGCCCGGCGCCGGCGAGTTCGCGCTTCATCAGCATCCGCGTCAGCGCATTCTCGTCGACGATCTCGCCGCGGGCGGTGTTCACGAGATAGGCGGTCGGCTTCATCAGCTTCAGCCGCCGCGCCGAGAGCAGGTGGAAGGTCGCCGGCGTGTGCGGCACATGGACTGTCACGATGTCCATCCGCGCCAGCATCTGGTCGAGGCTCTCCCACCACGTCGCGCCCAGCGCCTCCTCGGTCTCGGGGCGCAGGCGCTGGCGGTCGTGGTAATGGACCTGCAGGCCGAAGCCGCCGGCGCGCCGCGCCACCGCCTGACCGACATGGCCCATGCCCACGACGCCGAGCCGCTTGCCGCCCAGCCGCCGCCCCACCATCCCGGTCGGCGCCCAGCCGTCCCACTTGCCCGACTGGATCAGCGCCATGCCCTCGGCGAGGCGGCGCGGGATCGCGAGGATCAGCGCCATGGTCATGTCGGCGGTGTCCTCGGCCAGCACGCCGGGGGTGTTGGTGACGAGCAGCCCCTGCTCGCGCGCGGTGGCGACGTCGATGTGGTCGAAGCCGGCGCCGTAGTTGGCGATGAGCTTCAGGCCGCCCTCCTTGCCGCGCTTGATCACGGCCTGGTCGATGCGGTCCGTCACTGTCGGCACCAGCACTTCCGCCGCGGCCGCCGCGCGGGCGAGCGCCTCGGCGTCCATCGGCGCGTCGCTCTCGTTGAGCGTCACGTCGAAGAGTTCGCGCATCCGCGTCTCGACGACCTCCGGCAACCGCCGCGTGACGACGACGCTCAGCCTGCGATGCGGCATGTCATTCCCTCCCGACGACGCCCCGTGATAGAATCTTACGGCGCTCGGGATTGCAACCGACGCCCGTCACGAGACCGCGCCATGGAGCGACCCAGTTGACCGCGACCGCCCTTCCGGCCCGCCGCCGCGCCGCAGCCGCGGCGCTCGTCCTGCTGGCCCCGCTGCTGGCCGCCGTTCACGCCCGCGCCGAGGGCGCGGCGCCGGCGGCCGAGCCGGCGGCGATGGCCCCCGCCGAAAGCCAGCCCTCGGGCGAGGCCGGGCCGCGCGTCGGCCCCGAGACCAACCTGCCGCTGCCGCGCTTCGTCACGCTGACCGTCGACCGCGCGAACCTGCGCCGCGGCCCCTCCACCGCCCACCGCATCGACTGGGTGTTCACCCGGCGCGGCGCGCCGCTGGAGGTGATCGCCGAGCACGGCCTCTGGCGGCGGGTGCGCGACCAGGACGACAGCACCGGCTGGATCCACCACGCCATGCTGCGCAACTGGCGCAGCGCCGTCGTCACCGCGGCGCCGGAGACGGTGCTGCGCCGCAGCCCCGACTGGTCCGCCGCGCCGGTCGCGAAGCTGGAGACCGGCGTGACCGCGCGCCTCGACGCCTGCGAGCCCCACTGGTGCCTCGTCGAGACCTCCGGCGTCGAAGGCTGGGC
>CAYGUQ010000410.1:0-4447 GCA_964352995.1 uncultured Rhodobacterales bacterium | reverse complement strand
CCTCCATGCCGCCGGGCAGGGCTCGCCCGGCGGCATGGAGGTGTTCGGCGAGAACGAGGACGACGGCCGCGACGACGCGGACGTCGTCGAGGCCCCCGCGACGCGCGAGCCGGCCGTCGCGCAGGCTGCGGCGCCCGAAGCCGCCGGGGACGGCGCTTCCGTCGAAGCGCCGGAGACGCCGGCGCCCGCGGCGACCGTCGAGGCTGACGCGCCAGTCGAGGCCGCTCCGGCCGAAGCGGCCCAGACCGATGCGGCCCAGACCGAGGCGGAGGAGCCCGCGAAGCCCAAGCGCCGTCGCGCCCGCAAGCCCTCCGCCAAGGCGCTGGCCGAAGCGGCCGCCGCCGAGGCTGCGGCGCAGGAGGCGGCCGAGACGGCGTCTTCAGAGACCGCCGCGGCTGCGCCGGAGCCTGCCTCCGACCTTGTCGCCGAGGTCGCGAAGGCCGATGCGGTCGAACCCGGACTTGAACCCGAGCAGGCGGAGGCGGCCCAGGCCGAGCCCGCCGCGGCGACCGGCGAAGCGCCTGCGACGCCGGCCGAACCGGCTGCGACGGAGGCCGAGCCCGAGACGCCGCGCCCCCGCCGCCGCGGCTGGTGGAGCATCGGGGCCCGCTGAAGACAGCCTCCCGGCGCGCCCGAAAGGCGCGCCGGGAGGCGCCTGCGGCGAGGCGGCCCGGCCTGGCGCGACGGCAGACCGGCCTCGCTTCTGGGCGGAACTGCGGCGAGGCCCGCGATCAGGCCCGCCAGTCCCGCAGCCGCCGCGCCGCCTCGCGCATCCGGGCCGTCGGCCCCGCGAAGCTGAAGCGCACGAACGAGCGTCCCCTCGGCGGATCGAAGTCGACGCCGGGCGTCGCCGCCACGCCGGCCTCCTCAAGCATCCGCCGGCAGAAGGCGACGCTGTCGTCGGTCATGTCGCTCACGTCGGCGTAGAGGTAGAAGGCGCCGTCGCAGGGGGCGAAGGCGCGGAAGCCGGCCTTCGGCAGCTCCTCCAGCAGCAGCGCGCGGTTGGCGCGGTAGACGTCGACCTCCGCCTCCAGCGCGTCGTCGGCGTCCATCGCCGCGAGCGCCGCGACCTGCGAGACGTGCGGCGGGCAGATGAAGAGGTTCTGGCTCAGGCGCTCCACGGCCGCGATCGCCTCGGGCGGTGCGACGATCCAGCCCACGCGCCAGCCGGCCATGCAGAAGTACTTCGAGAAACTGTTGATCACCACCGCGTCGGGGTCCACCTCCAGCGCAGAGACGGCGCGCTCGCCATGCTCCAGCCCGTGATAGATCTCGTCGGAGATCAGCGCCGCGCCGATGCGCCGGCACTCTGCGGCCAGCGCGGCCATGGCGGCGCGGTCGAGCATCGTCCCGGCCGGGTTCGACGGGCTGGCGGCGATCACGCCAGCGAGCCGGCCGCCGCGCCCCGCGTCGGCGAGCAGATGCGCGTCGGGCTGGAACCGCGTCAGAGGCCCCGTCGGCACGCCGACCGGCGTGAGGTCGAGCGCATGGGCCATGTTTCGGTATGCGGGGTAGCCGGGCTCGGCCAGCGCCACCCGGTCGCCCGCGTCGAAGAGCGCGAGCGCGACGAGCAGGAAGCCCGCCGAGGCGCCGGCGGTGACGGCGATGCGCTCGGGGGCGACGACGACGCCGTGGTGTTCGGCGTAGCGGCGCGCGATGCGTTCGCGCAGTTCGGGCAGGCCGAGCGCCACCGTGTAGCCGAGCGGCCCCTGCGCCATCGCGGCCCTGGCCGCCTCGATGGCGCGGGCCGGAGCGGCCGCGCCGGGCTGGCCGACCTCCATGTGGACGACGTCGCCGCCGGCGGCCTCCCTGGCGCGCGCGGCCTCCATGACCTCCATCACGATGAACGGATCGACCGCGCCTCGCCTTGAAATCCGCATGATCCACAGCCCTTATGTGCGTAACGAAGCGGCGTTGGCCGCGTTGGGAAAGGTCGCGATGTCTGCGACGCTGCGCAAGCTGTCCGCGATGCTCCGCCTCCTTGCGGCGCTGCTCTGCGCGTTCCCCGCAAGCGCGGGGGGCTTCGTCAGGGACGCCGAGATCGAGCGCACGCTCTCGATGATGACGCGGCCGATCTTCGAGGCCGCGGGCGTCGCGCCGGACAGCGTGCGCGTGCTGCTGCTGGACGATCCGGCGCTCAACGCCTTCGTGGCGAACGGGCGGACCATGGTGCTGAACACCGGCCTGCTGCGACGGATGCCCGAAGCCGGCACGATCATCGGCGTGATCGCGCACGAGACCGGGCACATCACCGGCGGGCACCTCGCGCGGCGCGCCATCGTGGCGGGCCAGGTGGCGGGCCCGGCGCTGCTCGCCACGATCCTCGCCGCCGCCGGCGCCGCCGCGGCCGGCTCCGCCCAGCTCGGCGCCGCGGCGGTGATCGGCGGTCAGGAGGCGATCCGCCGCAGCCTGCTCGCCTATTCCCGCTCCGAGGAGGCCTCCGCCGACCAGGCGGCCGTCAGCTACATGAACCGCGCCGGCGTCGACCCGAGCGGGATGCTGGAGATCCTGAGGCTCTTCAAGGGGCAGGAGGTGTTCAGCACCCAGCGGCTCGACCCCTACGCGCTCAGCCACCCGCTCTCGTCGGAGCGCATCAGCCTGCTGGAGAGCCGCATCGCCCAGTCGCCGCGCAGGGGCGCGCCGCTCGACCCGGAGGTCGACTACTGGCACGGGCGGATGCGCGCCAAGCTCGACGGCTTCCTCGAACGCCCCGAGCGGGTGCTGTCGCGGCTCGAACTGGCGGACGATCCCGACAGCGAGGTCAACCTCTATCGCCGCGCCATCGCCCTGCACCGGATGGCGGACGTCGACGCGGCGCTGAAGACGCTCGGCAGGCTGCTCGACATGCGCCCCGACGATCCCTTCTACTGGGAGCTGCGCGGCCAGATCCTGCTGGAGAGCGGCCGGGCGGCCGAGGCCGTGCCAGCCTATCGCCGCGCCGTCGCTCTGGCGCCCGCCGAGCCCCTCATCGTGGGCGCGCTCGGCCGGTCGCTGATGGCGACCGGCGCCGAGGACGAGGCGCTCGTCCTGCTCAAGCGCGCGGTGCGCGACGACCCCGGCGAGCCCGGCCTGCTGCGCGACCTCGCGCGGGCCTACGCCCATGCCGGCGACGACGGCATGGCCGCCCTCACCACCGCCGAGCGCGTCGCGCTGAGCGGCGACCTCGACTCCGCCGCGCGCCTCGCGCGACGCGCCATGGGGCTTCTGCCCACGGGCTCTCCCGGCTGGCTGCGCGCCGACGACATCGCCGCCCTCGCCCCCGACAACGACTGACCCTTCCCGCTGCGGGGCCCCGCCGCCCGGAGCGTCACACGCAGGAGCCAACGCCGATGTATCTCGCCTTCACCAAGCGCGCGCGCGCCGCTGGCCTCGCCTGCGCCGCTGCGCTCGCCGTCGCCGCCGGGGCGCCCGCCGTCGCGCAGCAGGCGCTCACCCCGGAGCAGGGCGAAGAGGTCGACGCCCGCGTGCGCGACTACATCCTCGCCAACCCCGAGATCATCCTCGAGGCGCTGGAGATACTCGAGAGCCGCCGGGGCGACGCGCAGGCGATGGCGGATGCGCAGCTGGTCTTCGAGCACGGCGAGGCCCTGCTGGACGACGGCTACAGTCCGGTCTTCGGCGCCGCCGACGGCGACGTGACCGTGGTGGAGTTCTCCGACTACCGCTGCGGCTACTGCAAGGCCGCGCATCCCCATGTCGCGGAGCTTCTTGAGGGCGACGCGAAGCTGCGACTCGTTCACAAGCAGTTCCCGATCCTCGGGGCGGACAGCGTGTTCGCCGCGCGCGCCGCCATGGCCGCCCAGAGCCTCGACCGCGCCGCCCACGACCGCTTCCACGACGCGATGATGACCTTCCGCGGCTCGCTGGACGAGGCCGCCGTGCTGCGCCTCGCGAGCGGCGCCGGCATCGAAGAGGGCGCGCTGCGCGCCGCGATGGACGCGCCTGAGATCGCCGAGCGCATCCGGGAGACCTACACGCTCGCCAAGGAGCTCAAGATCGAGGGCACGCCGAGCTTCATCATCGGAGACCGCATCCTGCGCGGCTATGTCGAGGTGGAGCAGATGCGGGAACTGGTGGCCGAGGCCCGCGCCGCCGCGCAGTGACGCCCGCGGCGCGGCTTCGCCGCAGCGCGGCGCCCGGGCGCTTGGCGCGGCCGGGTTCGCCGCGTATAAGCGGCTCGCCGGGCGGCCGCCCCCATCAACCAGCGCAACGCCGGGCCTTTGCAGCCGGCGGCGCGGAAGCGAGATCCGATGAGCAAGAGCCCCGACGACGACATCGCCTTCATCCGCGCGCTCGCCCAGCTGCTGCGCGAGACCGATCTCGGCGAGATCGAGGTCTCCCGAGAATACGGCGAGGACGATGAGCTCCGCGTGCGGCTCAGCCGCGCCGCCGCCCCGGCGCCGGAGATCTCGCAGGCCGTGATGATCGCCGGGATGTTGAGGTAGGA
>CAYGUQ010000409.1:0-4464 GCA_964352995.1 uncultured Rhodobacterales bacterium | reverse complement strand
AGAAATGGTCGTCATCGTGATTGGCCGGCGTATCGAAGTCGTCGAAGCCGTAGCGCTGGTTCGTCGAAGCCAGGAACTTGAGCCGCGCCACGGTCAGGTCGACGGTCTTGACGATGTCCGCGCATCCGTTCTGGCTGCGCGTGACCGTCACCGTCTCGGCGTCGCGGCCTGCGCTGACGGAAGCCAACCCCTCGACCGTGACGGCCGCGCTCGCGGCGTTGGTCAGCCGCAGCTTCGCGCTGGCGGTCGTCCAGGCGAAGGAGCCGCTCGTGTTGCCGCCCTGCTCGCGGGCCGTGAGCGTCACGACGCCGCCATCGGACTTCACGATGCGGCACGGGGCGTCGAGATCGAAGTCGGTCGCGCACGGGCATCCGCTCACGCAGCCGCCGGCCGTCGCGCCGCCGCCGCCGGAGCTGGGCGGGGTCGGAGCGGGATCGTCGCTCATGCACGCGCCTCCAGCGCCGAATTGCCCTCGACGACGCGCTCGAGCCACGTCACCGCCTTGCGCTCCAGCCGCGACGCGCGCGCCTCCACGGAGACGATGCGCTCGTCGGCGAGCGTCGCTCCGATCCAAGGATAGAGCGGGTCCGCCGCGCATTCATGGCCGAAACCGAACATGAGGCACGCCATCAGGGCGCGGGCGCGCGGCGCGGTGAAGCCGTGAATTGCGGCCTCCTGCTCGGCGCGGTCGACCAGCGCCGCGAGACGCGCCTCTCCGAGATAGGCCGACTTCTCGGGATAGATGCGCCCGTGGGCGGCGATCATGTCCATGCGCAGGGACCGGTCCTCTAGGTGGGGCGGCGTGCGGCAGAACTCCAGCATCGCCTCGAGCGCCCGGTGCAGGTTGCGCGCGCGCGGCCCGGAGACCGCGCTCTGGTAGTCCACGATCAGGCGATAGAGCCGGTCCGCGCGTTGCATCTCGCCATCCGGAAGGCGCAGCGTCGCGCCGAGTTCGGGGTATTGCGGGTCGTCGGCGAAACCGCTCCCGCAGAGAAGGCTGAGTTCGACGCATGTCCGCAACGGGCCCCTGCAGGTGAGCCGGAAGCCCCTCGCGCGGGCTATGGCGGCCGCGACGGCGCTCCGCAGGCCCTGCGGTCCGAGCACGCCTGCAAGGCGCGGCGAGAAGGCGGCCGCATGCGCGACCATTTCATCCTCGAAGCGCCGCCGCGTGGCGTCGGCGACGGCGCCGAACTGCGTCGCGGTGATCCTCATCATGAACCCACCCTCCCGTAGAATCGCGAACGGGCCTGACCAGCAGCATGATCCGGCGCGCAGGTCGGGACCACCGCCTATCATGTGCGAGACGCGCTGGGGGATGGCGGGCGCGGCGCGAAAGCACGCCCGCTCCGGAGCGGGAACCGCCCGAAGACGGTCGCCATGCGGAGCGGCGGCCATGTCGGCGTCGGCGGCGCGAACGGACCGAGCCCCGCCAGCGTCACGACCCTCCTCGTCAGGATCGGCCGCAGCCGCTACGCTCGCCGCCAAGGCGCCGGCGTCACGATGCGCTGCGCCGCCGGATCGGGGCGTTCATCGCATCAGTGCTCGCGTGAAGCGGAGCGGGTCGGAGGGTCGTCCTGCGCGGCGCCCGCCTCACCGGCGCTCAATTCCCGCGTCAGTCCGGAAACCCGGCTGAATCAGGCGAACAGATCGGCCCCATGATGCGCGAGCGCGTCGCCGCCGATGGCGTTGAGATGACCGGCGCGCTCGCGTCGCAGGTATCCGACATTCTCGGGCGACGGGCCGTCGAGCGCCAGCGCGGCCGCATACTTCGCCGCATGCCAGGCCGGCACCCGTTCGTCGTCCCGCGACGCGACGATCAGGATCTTGGCGTGCGGCGAGGCGGGCAGCCGGTCGATCGGCGACAGCGCCCTCCGCAGCTCTTGGTCGGCGGGATCGCCAAACGCGTCGCGCCAGAGGGCCCCGGTGGCGTTGCGGTCGAACCGCAGCATGTCGATCAGCGGCGACCCGCAGATGACCCCGGCGAAGAGCGACGGCCGCCGCGCCATGGCGGCGGCGGCGAGCAGCCCGCCGTTGCTGGCGCCGTAGGCGACAAGCCGCCGCTCCGTCGTGACGCCCTGTTCGACCAGAGTTTCCGCGCACCGGATGAAATCGGTCGCCGCGTCGAGCCGGCCCGCCTTCCGACCGGCCTCGCGCCAGGAGGCTCCCTTCTCGGAGCCGCCGCGGACGTGGGCGAGCGCCACCACGCCGCCGCGCTTCACGACCAGCGCAGCAGGGGATCGTCGCCCAAATCGAGGTCGCGGCCGCCCCCCCGTATCCCACCAGAAGGCAGGCGCGCGCCTGCGACGCGGCGAGGCCGTCGCGGTGGATGAGCGAGAGCGGCACTTTCGACCCGTGCGCGCCCTCGACAAGGATCAGGCGTCTCAAGGCGTTGGGGGTTGAGAGCGGAGACGAGGACCGGCGACGAACCTGCGGCGCAGCCGTGGCCGCGTCGATCTCCAGCAGATCGGGGTCCTGCGCCCTCGTGGAGCGCAGCGCCGCGAGCCTGCGTCGCGACGGGTCGGGGACGAAGATCGCCAACTCGACGCCCGCGCCAAAATCGCGGCGCGCTACGGGCCGACCGTCGCAATCGAACAGGCGCAGCCGAAATCCGGCCTCCACGCTGCGATACGCAAGGGCGATCCGGTCGTCCGCCAACTCGGCGCGGTGGATCGGGGCGTCGGTCTCGGCGATCACGACCCGGTGACGGAAGCGCGGGCCGTCTGCGCCCGACGTCGACGTGACGCGGCGAACTTCGCCGTTCGGTGCGGCGCCGACGGCGGCGGCGAAGAGCTCGACCTCGCCGCCGCGGGCCCGCCCGCCAAAGACGTGGAGACGCGACTGCGCCGGCGCAGGGAGCGGCGTCCAGGCGAAGTCGTCCGCGCCGACTGACAGCAGCAGCCGGTTTTCGAGTGCGGATCCGCGCAGAACATCGACCAGCCAGACCGGCGTGTGGCGCAACCGGCGCCGCAGGCAGATCTCGTCCGGCCGCTCGAACGCGGCGTGGACGATGTCGTCGTCGCCGGGATCGTCGCCGAGACGATGTCGATAGACGGCGCTCAGCCTGAGCGGATCGACGCCCTCGGGCGCGTCGCGAAGCCGTGGATAGGTGTTGTCGAGAAACGACCGCCCGTCCGGCGCCCAGGCGATCCGGCAGAACCGGACGCCGGTCAGCCGATCCGGCGCGACCTGACCCGCGTCGACGTCGAAGACCCTGATCTCGCCCTCCTCGCGGCCGTCGGTGAAGACCACGACTGCGACGCGACGGCCCTCGTCGTCGGGCTCCCACGCGCCGAACTCGGCCATGTCGCCAAGCCCGAACGCACCGGGATCGACGACGCGGCGCAGGGCGTCCGTCGCTCGGTCGCGGACGCTGAGCGCGCTCAGCGCCCGGCCCGGGCCTCGCAGGAGGGCGAAGCGGCGCGCGCCGAAATCCCGATGGGGCCCGCGCGTTTCGTAGCGGGCGCCCGCGCGGAAGACGCCGGCCAACGCCTCGACGCTCTCCGCGCCGCTCCCGGCCTCGTCCAGCCGACGCCGCGTCCGCGCGTGCAGCGCGCACAGGAAGGCCTCGGCCGCCGGATCGTCGGTCTCAAACGCCGCGTAGCGCGACGCGCTCAGCCCCGTCGCTTCCGCCTCGTCAGTGCAGCGCGCCGCCACCCAACCGCTTTCGATACCCGTCCCCGCAATTGTCGTAGCCAAGAAATGCGGCCAGCCTTGAGAGCCCTCGCCATCTGGCGCCGTTGGTGTTCGACACGAACAACGCCGCCGCGCCGTCGGCGCGGCGCTGCTCCTCGAAGTCGATCAGCAGCCGCAGCCGCAGCGGCACGCGGCCCGTGCGAAACCGCGGCGTCACGACGAAGAACACGGTCGAACCGATCGAGACCGAGGGCGAGTAGACCATCGGCCGGACCTGCCGGACCACCACGCCGACGACGTCGCCGCCGCGAACCGCCACGCGACAGTCGAAGGCCTTCTTGAAGATCGCCGCATAGAGAAACGTCTCCATCCGCGACGCGTCGAAAGGCGTGAAGGAAAGAACGCTTTCGCGATGCGCGCACCGCGCCAGATCGCAGGTGCTCTCCACCGTCTCTGGCGCGAAATCGACGATCTCGACGCCAGCCCTCTCGGTCTGACCCGCTGTTGCAGTCTTGAGCGACGGCGCTGTCGCCTTCCATGTCGCACCCGGAGATGCGCCAGACATGGGCCGGCGCCGCGAAGCCGAACGCCCACTCGTAGATTGCGAGAAAGTTCTCGTAGCCTGCGCCCGAGCGCGCGTGAGACGCGGCTTCGGCGTCCGGCACGTGGTGCACGAAGCCGCCCATCGCCTCGCAGAAGGCGGCGTAGTCGCGGGTGAATGACCCTGCCCCCTGCGACGCCGCCGATCCTGGGTCAGCCTGTTCTCCAGAGATGGCGATGAAGGCATGCGGAAGAGCCGTTTCAGTGACGAGCAGATCATTGGGATGCTGA
>CAYGUQ010000408.1:0-4467 GCA_964352995.1 uncultured Rhodobacterales bacterium | reverse complement strand
CGCGCCCGCCTTCGCCCAAAGCGCGATCGACGATCCCGAATGCGTCGCCCCGGCCAACCCCGGCGGCGGCTTCGACCTCACCTGCCGCGTCGCGCAGACGGGGCTCGCCCCGCATCTCGGCGAGCCGCTGCAGGTGACGTTCATGCCCGGCGGCATCGGCGCCGTGGCCTACAACCTGTTCAACACCACGCGCACCGACGACGGCTCGGCCATCGTCGCCTTCTCGACCGGCTCGCTGCTGAACATCGTGACCGGAAAATACGGCGCCTTCACCGAGTCCGACGTCCGCTGGGTGGCGACCGCCGGGGCCGATTTCGGGGCCGTGGTGGTGCGCGCCGACAGCCCCTATCAGGATCTCGCGCAGCTGATGGCGGACTTCTCGGCAGATCCGGCGTCGGTCGTCGTCGGCGCCGGCGGTTCGGTCGGCTCGCAGGACTGGATGAAGGGCGCGCTCCTGCTGCGCGAGGCCGGCGCCTCGCCGCGAGCCATGCGCTACGTCGCCTTCGACGGCGGCGGCGACGCCATCGCCGCGCTGCTCGGCGGCTCCATCGAGGTCTACATGGGCGACGTCGGCGAGATGGTGCCGCATGTCGACGCCGGCCAGATGCGCATCCTCGCCGTCCTGTCGCCCGAGCGCCTCGACGCGCCCTTCGCCGCCATCCCGACCGCGATGGAGGAAGGCTTCGACGTCGAGTGGACCATCCTGCGCGGCTACTACATGGGCGGCGAGGTCTCCGACGCCGACTACCGCAAGTGGGTGGACGCGTTCGAGGCCGCCTACGCCACCGACGCCTTCGCCGCGGTGCAGAAGGAGAAGGGTCTGCTGCCGCTGAACCTCGCCGGCGACGCCCTTCAGGCCTCCATCGAGCAGCGCGTGCAGGTGCTGCGCGAGATCGCGGCCGAGGCCGGCCTGATCAACTGACCTGCGCCGCCCGCCTGGGTCGGTCCGCGCCGCCCGGCGCGGACCGCTCCCGGCATTCCCCCAACCCGAGACGTCCGGAGGCCGCCATGGTCGACCGCATCTTCGCAGGGGCGCTGCTGGTCGTGACGCTGGCCTACGCGGTCATCGCCTTCACCGCCATCAAGGCGCCCTTTCAGTACGACCCGCTCGGCCCGGAAAGCTGGCCGCAGATCCTCTCGCTTGCGGCCGTCGCGTGCCTGCTGGCGATCCTCCGGCGCCCCGATGCGACCGAGTTCGGCGTCGCGCGCAAGACCTGGTTCCGGCTGGCCGCCACCGTCGTCCTGCTGCTGGCCTACGCCGAGCTCTACGAGCCGCTGGGCTTCATCCTGTCCACGATCCTGTTCGGGACCGCGCTCAGCGCCATGCTGGGCGCAGACGCGCCGCGCGCCGCGGCGTTCGGGGTCGCGGCGGGCGTGGCGGGATACCTGCTCTGCGTCACGCTGATGGACCTCAACCTGCCGGAGGGGGACATCGTCGAGCGGCTTCTGGCGCCGGCCTCCAGCGAACAGGGAGCGTCGTGATGGAGGCGGTGCTGTCCGGCCTTGCGACGGGCTTCGGCGTCGCGCTCGACCCGTTCAACCTCTTTCTCGTGCTCGCGGGCTGTTTCGCGGGCACGCTGATCGGCGCGCTGCCGGGGCTCGGCCCAATCAACGGCGTCGCGATCCTGCTGCCCATCGCCTACGGGCTGGGGTTCGGCCCGGAGTCCGCGCTGATCCTGCTGGCCGGCATCTACTACGGCGCGGAATACGGCGGCCGCATCTCGTCGATCCTGCTGAACGTGCCCGGCGACGCCAGCGCGGTGATGACCACGCTGGACGGCAACCCGATGGCGCGCGCCGGAGAGGCGGGGCGCGCCCTGTCGCTCTCGGCCATCGCGTCCTTCGTGGGGGGCACCTTCGCGGTGGTCCTGATGACGCTGTTCGCGCCGATGCTCGCGGCCTTCGCCGTCACCTTCTCGCCGGCCGACTATGTCGCGCTGATGGTGTTCGCCTTCGCCTCGCTGGCCTCGCTGGTGGGCGCCAACACGGTCAAGACCCTTCTGGGAGCGGTCATCGGCCTGATGCTGGCCACCATCGGCATCGACGCCAACACCGGCGTCGCGCGCTACACCTTCGGCATCCCCGACATCCTCGCGGGCATCGACTTCCTGATCGTCGTCGTGGGCCTGTTCGGCATGGCGGAACTGCTCACGCTGGTCGAGCATCAGGTCGCGGGGCGGCTGAAGGCGCTGCCGGTGGACAGCAGCTTCGTGCGGATGGCCGATCTGGCGCAGTGCAAGTGGACCATCGCGCGGGCCTCGGTGATCGGCTTCTTCATCGGCATCCTGCCGGGCACCGGGGCGTCCGTCGCCTCGGCGGTGGCCTACGGCACGGAGAAGCGCATCTCGGACCGCGACAAGACCTTCGGCAAGGGCGACATCCGCGGTCTGGCGGCGCCGGAGGCGGCGAACAACGCCGCCGCGGGCGGGGCCATGGTGCCGATGCTGACGCTCGGCATCCCGGGATCGGGCACCACCGCGATCCTGCTCGGCGCGCTTTTGATGTTCAACATCCAGCCCGGCCCGATGATGTTCGTCCAGCGGCCCGAGGTCGCCTGGGGCCTGATCGCGTCGATGTACATCGGCAACGTGGCGCTGCTCGTCATCAACCTGCCGCTGGTGGGGCTCTTCGCGCGGATGCTGACGATCCCGCAGCACTACCTGACGCCGCTGATCGCGATACTGGCCTTCATCGGCATCTACACCATCGTCGGCAACCCGTTCGACCTGCTGCTGATCACGGGCCTCGGCGTCTTCGGATGGTTCCTGCGCAAGCTCGACTTCTCGCTCGCGCCGGTGATCCTCGGCTTCGTGCTGGGCGGGCTGTTCGAGAACAACCTGCGCCGGGCGCTGTCGATCTCGGGCGGGGACTGGGCGATCCTGATCGCCGACGGCAAGAGCGTCGCCCTCTACGCCCTCGCGCTGCTGGTGGTGGCGGCGCCGATCTGGCTCGGCCGGCGCGCGCGACGGATGGAGCGCGAGGCCGCAGGCGGCGGGACCTGACGGCGTGTCGGCGACGGGCGCGACCGCGACGACGCTCGCCGCGGCCCTTTCGGGGGCGGCGCTCGCCGCCCTCGCCGGCGTGCCGGCCGGCGCCCTGATCGGCGGCGCGCTGGCGGTCGCCGCGGTCGCCGCCGCCGGCGTCGCGGTCGGGCTGCCGACGATCCTGCGCGACTTCGCCTTCGCCGCCATCGGCGTGTCGCTGGGATCGGGGATCGACGCAAGGCTGCTCGACCATGTCGCGACGTGGAGCGTCAGCCTCGCCATCCTCGTCGCCTCGCTGGCGGCGACGGTTCTGGTCGGTCGGCTGACGCTGTCGCGCCTGTTCGGGTTCGACGCGGCGACCGCGACGCTCGCCAGCGCGCCCGGCACGATGTCGAACGCCGTCGCCATCGCCGCCGAGGGGCGCGGCGACGCGACGGCCGTGATGTTCCTCCAGCTGGTGCGGCTGCTCGTGCTCGTCGCGGCCGTCCCGCCGCTGGCCGTTCTTCTGGACGCGCCCGACGGCCTCCCGCTCCCGCCGACGACCGAGATGGGCCCGGCGCCGCTGCTCTGCCTCGTCGCCGCCGCGTCGGGGCTCGGCCTGCTTGGCGCGCGGGTCGGCCTGCCTGCGGCGAGCCTTCTGGCCGGGATGGTCCTCAGCGCGGCCGGCCATGCCGCAGGCGTGGTCGGGGGCATGGCGCCGCCCTGGGCCATCTTCGCCGCCTTCGCCGTCACCGGCGCGGCGCTGGGCGCGCGCCTCAGCCGCGTAAGCCGCGCGCAGACGCGGCGCAATCTGGTCGCCGGCCTGTCGGTGGTCGGCGTCACCCTCGTCGTGTCGCTCGCCTTCGCGGCGCTGACGCGCGCCCTCACCGGCCTGCCGTTCGGGCAGGTGTGGATCGCCTACGCTCCGGGCGGCGTCGAGGCGATGGCCGCCATCGGCCTCGCCCTCGGCTACGACCCGGCCTATGTCGCCGTCCATCATTTCACCCGCATCTTCGCGCTGGTGCTGCTCGTCCCCGCGGCGCTCAGACTGTGAGCGAAGCCGATCCGCCGGATGGCGCGGCGAAGGCGCCCGGCGGCGCGCACCGGTTCGCACCGCGGCAGGGCGCGTGGCCGCCGTCCGGCCAGCGGTCCATCTGCGTGCCGTTGTCGAAGGTCGCGAAGATCGGCGCGTCGTCGAGCGCCCCGGCCTGATCCGGCACGCGCGCCACGCGGCCGATACGGGCGTTCCCCTCGACCAGCCCGTTGCGCGCGGGATGATGCGAGGCGCTGACGCCGCGGGCGGCCGGTTGTCGGCGTCGAGCGCGAGGTCGGGGCGGCGACGCGGCGCGGCGCTGCGCGCATCACTGCTGCGCGCGACGGCAGCCGTGGAACTCGTCGAAGCCGACGTCATGCGGGCGCACCCCCTCGACGTCGCCGATACGCCGCTTGCCTACGAACAGGCGGCGGCAGCCGCGCTCGGACAGGATGCGCGGCGGGGAGATCC
>CAYGUQ010000407.1:0-4473 GCA_964352995.1 uncultured Rhodobacterales bacterium | reverse complement strand
TGGGCGCCTCAAGCGTGGTCAAGTTGCTGTGTTTCGCCCTCGATCCGGGCTGAAGCGACGCGCTTCGCCTACGCCAGTGGCGCGGACGCGGAGAAAGTCCTAACGTCCGGCGATGGGGCGTCCAGGGCGAGAGATTGTGCAGGAACGGTCGCAGAAAAGCGCGACGGCGGCGCATGAAATCAGGGTGATCGGCGGCTTCGCGCTTGTGGGCGCCGACGGCCCCGTAGACCTGCGCAACCGCAAGGCTCAGGCGATCGTAGCCCACATCGCTCTGTCGAGCCCGCCGGTGCAGCCGCGCGAGAAGCTCGCCTTCGCGCTCTGGAGCGAACGCGCCGCGGAGCAGGCCCGCCAGTCGCTCAGGCAGACGCTGCACGATCTGCGGCGCGCGCTAGGCGGCGCCTTCGAGGAGCTGGTGGACGTGCGCCGCGACGCCGTCGGCCTGCGCCACGACGCCTTCAGAGTGGACGTGCTCAGTCTGGCGGACGCGCTGGACGCCGGCGCGCCGCCGCCGTCGGACATCGACTGGGCCGCGCTGCCGCATGCGATCCTTCCGGGCTTTGACGAAGTCGACGCCGTTTTCGGGGAATGGCTCGCGTCACGCCGGATCGCGCTGCTCGACCGCGTCACCACCGCGCTCGAGAACCGCCTGGCGGATGCGGACGACGACGCCGCCCGCCACGCGGCGCAGGCCCTTCTCGCGCTGGAGCCCAGCCACGAGCCCGCCTGCCGCCGCCTGATGGAGAGCGACGTCGCGCGCGGCGACCTGCGCGGCGCGCTGAAGCGCTACGCCGCGCTCTGGGACGTGCTCGACGAGGATTTCGGGGCCGAACCCTCGCCCGAGACGCAGGCCCTCGCGGTGAAGCTGAAGTCCATCGAGCCGCCGCAGGCCGCGGTCGCCGCGGGACGGCCGGCGCTGACCCTGAGCATGGGCGAGTTCCGGCTGGACGGGGTGGACGAGCAGCACGGGTACCTCGTGCGCGGCTTCCGGCAGGATCTCATCGCGTCGCTGACGCCCTATCGCGAGTGGGTCGTCGTGGAGCCGGGCGAGGGGGCGCCGCCGCCGCGCGCCGACGGCGTCTACGAGATCGAGGGGCTCGCCTTTCCCAGCCGCGAGGGCGTGCGCCTCAACGTCACGCTGAAGGAGAGCGCCGCGCGCCGCTTCATCTGGGGCCAGCAGGACATCGACCTGACGATCATGCGCTGGTTCGAGACCTGCCGCGTCACCACGCGCCGCATCGCCGCCGCGCTCGACGTCCGCATCGCCGGCGACCGGCTGGCGCGGCGCTCCGACGTCGCCGACGTGTCGTTGCCGCTCTACGACAAACTGCTGAAGGCCCGCGACCTGATGGCGAAGTGGACGCCGGAAGCCGACCAGCGCGCGGAGGCGATCTTCCGCGACATCCTGCGCGCCGACCCCGGCTTCTCGCGCGCCCAGATCGGCATCGCGAAGATCATGAATTCCGGCCATATCGTGTTTCCGGGCGTGCGTCGGCTGCGGCCGGGCGAATCGGAAGCCGCGCGTCTGGCGCAGGCCGCGGTGGACGCCGACCCGCTCGACGCCGACGCGCTGCTCTGCCTCGGCTGGTCGCTGGCGATGGCGGGACGCTGGGACGAGGCGGTGGCGCCGCTGCTGGCGTCCTGCGAGGCCAACCCCACCAGTCCAAGCAAGCTCGCTTCCGCGGCCGACGCGCTGGCCAATTGCGGCGCGCTGGTCGACGCGGAGCGCTACGCGCAGACGTCGCTCGACCTCGATCTCGGGGCCTCGCGCCTCAACTGGGGCTACCGCGTCGCGGTCTACCTGCACGGCGTGCAGCTGGAGGCCGCCGTCGAGGCGGCGCGCCGTAGCCATTCGACCATTCCGCTGGCTGGCGGATACGAGGCCGTCGCACAGGCGCGGATGGGCGATCTCGCCGGCGCGAAGGAGACCTGGGCGCAATACTGCGGATGGGTCCGCAGCCGCTGGAAGGGCGCCGAAGCGCCGGAAGACGCCGCCATCGCCAGGTGGTTCATGGCGGCGCCGCCCCTCGTCCCGAGCCTCAGGGACGCGCTTCTCGATACGCTGTCCGACATCACGCCCGTGTCAGCGGCATGAGGAGAAGACGTAATCCGCGATGCGGCTGTCGAGGAAGTCGCCGTTGCTCATCTTGTACGAGCTGTCGCGGATGTAGTCGTAATAGAACTGGTGCGTGTAGATGCGGCCGCCCTGCCGACCCGCATCGAACGCGATCGCAAGATTCCGGCCTTCCGCGAGCAGTTCCGGATCGGGCATCCGCAGGGTGATCCGCTTGGACGTGTGCCATGCGTAGTCGAGCGCGGCGTCCTTTTCGATCCCGATCATCTCGATGACGCCATGGATGCGCCATGTGCGGGTGCCGTCGTCATAGACGGCCGTCATCGCCTCGACGCCCAGCGCGTCGTTGACGAACTCCGCGAGACCGTGGAGCAGCCCTTCCACGGTGCTCGGGCGACCGTCGGGATGCAGCGCGAGCTTGGAGATGTAGGCGCCTACAAGCTGGTGCTGCATGACGTTCATGTTGACAGGCATTTCGGGTCTCCGTCGTTTGGCGGCTCTGGGCCTGCCGATCTTCACCGAGTGAGGCGGGCGAGAAGCTGCGACATCTCCGCCGGTCGCGGAGAGCCGCCGTCGTCGCCGAAGACTTTCGCGATGTCGTCGTCGAGGCCGCAGACCTCCTCGACGTCGCGCAGGGTGGCGTCTCGCGCGGCGTGGAGCGGCTCGGCGACGATGGCGCCGCCCATCACGCCGTAGCGCGCCCGGTCGCCGCCGCCGACCGCCGCGGGCGCGGCCGCCTCGATCATGAGAAAGAGGTAGAGCGGCGGGTCCGAGCACAGGTTGGCCAGATAGGGCTTCAGCGTCGTCTCGCCGTCGATCCAGTCGAGCATCGCCTTGCCGCGCGCGGCGGCGTCGAAGGCGAGCCACTCCTTCGCGCCGGGCGTCGCGCCGAAGCCCGGCGCGATCGCCGCGCTGAGGGCCGCGACGTCGAGCGGGCCGGCGTCCATCCCCCGCACGAGGTCGCGCAGGATCAGGTGCGCGCTGCGCTTGCGGGGGTAGTCGTCGTCCAGCAGTCCGGGCGCCTCGGCGAGGAAGATGTTCACATGGGGGCCGAAGGGCTGCGCCCCCTGCGCCGCCGGCCCGAAGAACCGCGACCAGTCGAGCGGCCAGACGCGCCCCTCGGCGAAGGCGTCGGGGTCGCGGCGCGTCGTGTGGCGGATCATCGAGCGGACGTTGATCGCCAGGCCGCCGTTGACCGCGGGGCCGATGGCGTAGTCGGCGCGCACCAGCGCATGGCCGGTGCGGAAGGCCGCATGGCTGAACTCCACCGGCATGTCGTCGGTCTCCAGCGCATGGCGGTCGAGCCGCAGGCCGCCCTCGTAGGCGGCGGCGACGTCCGGGCGCAGGAGCCGCGGCAGAAGGTCTCCGAACACCAGCCCGCGATAGACCGCGCGGGTGACGCGGCGCGCCGCCTCGAAGCGGGCCTCGGGCTCGGCGTAGTGGGTCAGCCGGCGCATCGCGACGTTGTGCAGGCGGATGAAGGCGCCGGCGACCTGCGCGACCACCGGGTTCTCGTCGTTGCGGATGTCGGCGGCGCAGAGCGTCTGCCCGCTCGCGCCGCCCGTCCGCGCCAGGGTGCGCTGGCCGGGCGAGACGCCGGGGCCGAAGGCGCCGTAGCGCAGCCGGAAGCGGGCGAAGGCGTCCTCGCCGGCCTGGTAGAGGCCCGGCTCGCGCGCGGGGCCTTCGCCGTAGATCGTCTCGAGCATCAGCCGGCGGCGGCGCAGCGGCACGTCGGGCACGGAGCCTGGCGGATACTCGGTCTCCTCGGTGGAGAACTGCATGTCGTGGGCTACGAACTGCGCCAGATAGGTGTAGCCGGCGGGGAAGGGCGCTGGCGCCTCGGGGGCGGGCGCGCCCATCATGCGCTGCGCCACGGCCGCGAGCATGCGCTCCGTCTCGCTGGCGCCGCCCTCGCCGCGCCAGCGCTCGGGTTCATCGGCCTCATGCAGGTTGAACATGTTGCGGAACCCCGCCGGCGGGCGCGCGGGAAGCCGGGCGTCGCGGGCGTCGTGGCGTAGGCCTTCGGGCAGGGAGCGACGGAACATCTGAACCGACATGACGCGTCCTCTTGCGGCGTGTTTTCGTTAACCCATGGTTAATCGCGCCAGCGTCAGAGAAACGTCAAAGCGCGCCGCGGGGGCGCGACGCTCCCGCCCGGAGGGGCCGGAGAGGCGAAAAGGCGGGGCCCATGGGCGATACGCGCGCCCATCGGGCCCCGCAGCGCCGCGCCGAACGACTGGTCGGCGCGGGGCGGCGGGGACGGAGGCTCGGGGCGAAGAGGCCCGGCGTCCGAGATGCGAGGACGGGACACCCCGCCGCCGAACGCATCATGGCGCCTGCGCCGTCAGCGCCGCGTCAGCCCGCCGTCTCGCGGGGCGCCGAGGGCCGGGCCATGGGCGCCC
>CAYGUQ010000406.1:0-4474 GCA_964352995.1 uncultured Rhodobacterales bacterium | reverse complement strand
CGTGATGGTGCGCTCGTAGACGAGATGGCCGCCGTCGAGATCGCACGGGAGGCGCTCGCAACGCTTGGCAAGCTGTCGGCTACAGTTCCGGCGCCGAATTGCGCCACGGCGGTTCGGGCGAGAAGGGGCCGACGCCGCCGGCTCATCAGGCGGTTCGCGGAGCGCGAGAGGGTGATCCCGGTCGTCGCGCCGCCGAGGTCGCCGGCGTGCGCCGGCCGCATGACGGTCCGCGCCGCGCCTTCGATGGTGTGGCGCTACGCGATGCGCTGAGGCTATGGGTGCGCGACGCCCATGCCGGGACTCGCGACCGGCCAGCCCGAACGCCGGAGATCGCTCGATGACCGCCGCCAACGAGATCGACCCTGCTCGGACGGGCGCCGACGGCCGCCCCTGGCCGAGCTTCGCCGAGGCGCTCGCGGTCTGGACGCGCGTGGCGCTGCTCAGCTTCGGCGGCCCCGCCGGCCAGATCGCCGTGATGCACCGCATCCTCGTCGAGGAGAAGCGGTGGCTGGGCGAGGCGCGGTTCCTGCACGCGCTGAACTACTGCATGCTGCTGCCGGGGCCCGAGGCGCAGCAGCTCGCCGTCTATGTCGGCTGGCTGATGCACGGGCTGAAGGGCGGCGTCGTCGCGGGACTGCTGTTCGTCCTGCCCGGCGCGGTCGCCATCATGGGCCTGAGCGTGATCTACGCGCTCTACGGCCAGGTCGGGTGGATCGAGGGGCTGTTCTTCGGCCTCAAGGCCGCCGTGCTCGCCATCGTCCTGCAGGCGGTCGTGCGGATCGGCAGGCGGGCGTTGAAGAACGACGTCATGCGCGGCGTGGCGGCGGCGTCCTTCGCGGCGATCTTCTTCTTCGGGGCGCCCTTTCCGCTGATCGTGCTGGCGGCGGGCGTCGGCGGAGCGCTCGCCGGCCGCGCCCGCAGCCCGGCCTTCATGGTCGGGGGGGGCCATGGCGCGGCGGGCGAGGCCGTGGACGACCGCGACACCATCCTGGGGCTGGAGGGCGCGGCGGACGCGCGCCCGACCGCAGGGTGGTCCTGGCGGGTCGGCGGCGTGATCCTCGCCCTGTGGCTCGCGCCGGTCGCGGCGCTGTGGCTGGCGCTCGGGCCCGCCAACGTCTTCACCGATATCGCCGTGTTCTTCAGCCAGATGGCCGTTCTGACCTTCGGCGGCGCCTATGCGGTGCTCGCCTGGGTCGCGCAGGCGGCGGTCGAGACCCATGGCTGGCTCGAGCCCGGCGAGATGCTCGACGGCCTCGGCATGGCCGAGACCACGCCGGGACCGCTGATCATGGTGACGCAGTTCGTGGGCTTCCTCGGCGCCTTCCGCGACCCCGGCGCGCTGTCGCCGCTGACGGCCGGCGTGCTGGGCGGGCTGCTCACCACCTGGGTGACCTTCGCGCCCTGCTTTCTGTGGATCTTCCTCGGCGCGCCCCATGTCGAGCGGCTGCGCGGCGACCGGGCGCTCTCGGCCGCGCTGGCGACGATCACCGCGGCCGTGGTCGGGGTGATCCTCAACCTCGCGGTCTGGTTCGCGCTGCATGTCGTGTTCCGCGACGTTGGGCGCGTGGCCGCTGGCCCGCTCGACATGGCCTGGCCGGTCCCTGGCAGCCTCGATCCGGCCGCAGCCGTGCTCGCGGCCGCCGCCCTCATCGCGGCGTTCCGCTTCGCAGCGGGCCCCGCCGCGCTGCTCGCCGGCGCGGCCGCGGCGGGGCTGCTGATCAGCCTCGCGAACGGGGCGGGGTGACGGCGCCCGCGCCGCCGCGCGGCGGGTCGGCGCCGTCCCTCGACGCACCGTCCTTCAAGGCGACCGTGCAAGCGGGTGAGTATGCCCCGTGAAACCGGACCGGGCGCATGGCGACTATGCGGTCTCGGCGCGCGTCATGTCGATCCTGGCCTGCTCTGGCGTTCGAGAGCCGATGCGGAAATGACGGCGCTGTCGGTTGTAGAAGATGGCGATGTGTTCGAAGAGCGCCGCCTTCGCTCCGCGGCGTGAGCGGAAATGGGCGCAGTGGACCATCTCGGTCTTGAGCGACCCGAAAAAGCTCTCCATGGGCGCGGTCGGCGCCTTCGAACGATCCCCCCGATCGCTCGATCCGCTGGCGCGGACCAGCTTGAACTCGAGGCAGTTCTCCTTGCCCTCGGCGAGCCGCGTGCCCCGACCGGCCATCTGGAAATAGAGCCCGGCCGACTTGGTGGGCCGCAGCATGGCGATCAAGTCCACGGCCGGCGCGTTGAAGCCCGTCGTCAGCACGCCCATCGAGGCCAGCGCCCTGATCTCGCCGCACTTGAAGGCGGCGATGATCGCGTCGCGCTCGTCCTTCGGCGTCTTGCCGAAGATGGTGGCGCAGCTGATACCGCGGCGGCGAAACTCCTCGGCGACATGAATGGCGTGGCGGACACCCGAGCAGAAGGCGAGTCAGGACCGGCGCTTCTCGCCATGGGCGATCACTTCGGCCACGGCCGCGCGCGTGATGGCGTCCCGGTCGACCGCGTCCTCGAGGTCGCGCGCGATGAACTCGCCGCCCCGCGATCCCACGCCTGTCACGTCCAGGCGGGTCTGCGTCTGCTTCGAGATGAGCGGGGAGAGATAGCCCTGATCGATCAGGTCGCGGACCGAGACCTCGTAGGCGATGTCGGTGAAGAGCGCGTTCTCGCCCTCGTGCAGCATGCCGCTGTCGAGCCGGAAGGGCGTCGCCGTCAGCCCGATCACCTTCAGCGCCGGGTTGATCGCCTGCAGATCGTTGAGGAAGCGGCGATACATGGTGTTCGACCGGCCGGGGATCAGATGAGCCTCGTCGATCAGCACCAGATCGGCATGACCGATGCGCTTCGCCTTTTCGTGGATCGACTGAATGCCGGCGAAGAGGATCCGGGCCCGCGAATCGCGGCGGCCGAGCCCTGCCGAGTAGATGCCCGCCGGCCCTCGGGCCAGAGCCCCAGCATCTCGGCATGGTTCTGCGCGATCAGTTCGCGGACATGGGTGACGACGAGCACGCGCTGGTCGGGCCAGGCCTTGAGCACGCCGTCGATGAAGGCGGCCATGACGAGGCCCTTGCCGCCGGCCGTGGGGATCACGACGAGCGGGTTGCCGCTCTCCTTCTCGAAATAGCCGTAGATCGAGGCGATCGCGGCCTGCTGGTAGGGGCGCAGGGTCAGCATGCGGCGGCCTCCTTTTCTCGGGCGTCGTTGGTCCAGGCCGAGCCGTCGCGCATGCGGAATGAGACGAAGTCCTTGCCGGCGTCGGACACCTCGCCGGGGACGAGATCGGGGATGAACAGGTGCCGGGGGCAGGCGCGGCGCTGGTCGGCAGGGTCGAGCAGCCGGTCGTGGCGCGCGCAGTGCCAGCCGCCTTCGATGGGCGTCGAATGCAGGCAGGACCGGCAGGTGACAGCCGCGGCGTCCTCGCCGTGGCAGAGCCCGTGGTGGTCGCAGAACCTGCACTCGAACCAGGTGGGATCCGCGCTGATCCGCTCGGGAGGGTGCTGGGCGAAGATGATCCGCCCAGCCTTTTCCAGCAGGCGTTCGCCCGTCTCGGGGTCGGCCGGGACGCGCTCGATGTGCAGCGCGTCGGTGTCGTTGCAGACCGCGACGTAGAGCGCCCGCGTGATGCCGGTCAGGTGCATGTAAACCTGCATCTGCGCGGCGTGCTGGGGCTTGGCGAGCGCGACGCCCTTGGCGAGCAACTCGGCGAAGCTCTTCGCGGAATGCGCCTTGAACTCGACGACGTGCCAGGTCTTCGGCGCTTCCAGCAGCCCGAGGGCGACACCGTCGAGCGAGCCGCCGAAATGCCCGCCATGGGCCTCGACGCGGAACTGCCGCCCGGTCTCGGGCTCGACCTCCAGCACCGTCGCGCCGGTGGCGCGCAGGTCGCGGACTAGCCTGGCCTCTTCCAGCTGACCGGTCTCGAACAGCCGCAGGATGCGGCCGGTGTAGCGCGTGGGCGTCGCCCAGCGGAAATCGTACCAGAGCGCGCGGGCACAGGACTTGCCGATCAGCGAGGCGCCGAGGTGGTCGCGGAAGCCGTCGCCCTGTCGCGCCTCGAAGGAGGCGTAGATCGCGGACAGAGTCGGCGTCGGGGGTTCAGGGAGCTCGGCCATCAGCACGCCTCCTCCCGCTCGAGCCGCGCGCGCGCCTCCGCCAGCACCGCGGTCCAGGCTGCGCTGTCATGGCGTTCGCGCAGGACGGCGATGATCATGTCCTTGAGACGTTCGCGCCGGCGGCGGCCGCCCTGACGGGCGACGATCTCGGCGCGCTCGCGGTTGAGGTGGCGCAGCGCCGTGCGCGCGCGGTGAAACCAGTCGGGGTCGATCGGCTTCGCCATCCGCTGCCGCGCCAGATCAGCGGTCGCGATCTGCGTGCGGATTTTCGCAATGGCGTCCTCGATCTCGATCAGGCGGCGGGTGTCGTCAGGCAAGCCGGGGGCGTTCGCGGCCGCGCAGGCCGCGTCGGTGGTGTTCGTCATGATCTGTCTCTC
>CAYGUQ010000405.1:0-4482 GCA_964352995.1 uncultured Rhodobacterales bacterium | reverse complement strand
CGCGTCGCTGCGCCCCAGCGTGTCCACCTGCCCCACGATCAGCGCTGCGATGAACGCCCGGCGGATCGAGCCGAGCCCTCCGAGCACGATCACCACGAAGGCGAGGATCAGCACGCCGTCGCCCATCGACGGCTCCACCGCCAGCACCGGCGCCGCCATGGCGCCTGCGAAGCCCGCGAGCATCGCGCCGAAGCCGAAGACGCCGAGAAACAGCCGCTCGACGTTCACCCCCAGCGCGCCGAGCATCGCGGCGTCCGACGCCCCGGCGCGCACCTGCATCCCGGCGCGCGTATGGTTCACCAGCACGTAGAGCAGCGCCGCCACCGCCAGCCCCGCGGCGATCACCGCGAGCCGCCAGACCGGATAGCCGAAGCCGTCGATCAGCGGCACGGCGCCCGACAGCGCCTCGGGCCGCGGCAGGCTCAGCGGCGTCGAGCCGAAGATCGCCCGCGCGCCCTCGGTCAGGATCAGGATGACGCCGAAGGTCGCGAGCACTTGGTCGAGGTGGCTTCGCCCGTAGAGCGGCCTCAGCACCAGCGCCTCCAGCGCCACGCCCAGCGCCAGCGCCGCCAGCATCGCCAACATCAGCGCGAGCCCGAAATGGCCGGTGGCGTCGTGGAACGTTACCGCCAGATAGGCCCCGACCATGTACTGCGCGCCGTGCGCGAGGTTGATGAAGTCCATCACGCCGAAGACGAGCGTGAGGCCCGCGGCGATGAGGAACAGCAGAACCCCGAGCTGGACGCCGTTCAGCGCCTGCACGGCCAGCAGCGTCAGCGACATGGGCTCACATCTTGCAGTCGGCGGCGTAGGCGTCGACCTTCGCCTCGAACACCTTCTCGACGCTGTGCATCACGAAGCGGTCGCCCTCCTGCGCGGCCTGCACGAGGTAGTAGTCCTGCACGGGGAAGTTGTTGCTCCCGAAGCGGAAGGCCCCGCGGGTGGTCTCCATCTCCAGCGACTTCAGCGCGGCCGAGAGCGCGTCGGCCTCGGTCGTGCCGGCCGCCGCCAGCGCGGCGTCGAGCAGCAGCGCCGCGTCGTAGCCCTGCGAGGCGTAGAGCGAAGGCGCGTAGCCGTACTTCGCCTCGAAGGCCGGCACGAAGGCGGCGTTCGTCGGGTTGTCGAGGTCGCGCGCCCACTGGCTGCCGCCGTAGAGGCCGAGCGCCGCCTCCTTGGTCGCGGGCAGCGTCGTCTCGTCCACAGTGAAGGCGGAGAGGAAGGGCATGGTCAGCCCGGCCTCTTCGAACTGGCGCACGAGGTTCACGCCCATGCCGCCGGGCATGAAGGCGTAGACGGCGTCCGGCTTGGCGGCGGCGATGCGGGCGAGTTCGGCGGAGAAGTCGAGCTGGCCGAGCTGGGTGTAGATCTCCTCCACCACCTCGCCCTCGTAGAAGCGCTTGACGCCCGCCATGCCGTCCTTGCCCGCCTGATAGTTGGGCGCGATCAGGGCGAGCTTGCCGTAGCCCTGCGCCGTGGCGAAGGCGCCGAGCACCGCGTGGTTGTCGTCGTTCTGCCAGGCGACGTTGAAGTAGTGCGGGTGGCAGCCGCGCCCGGCCAGCGGCGCCGGCCCGGCGTTGGGGCTGACCAGCACCACGCCCGCCTCGGTGATCGGCTTGAACACCGCCATCATCACGTTGGAGAACACCGTGCCGACCACGATGTCGGCGCCGTCGCGCTCCACCAGCGCCTGCGCCTTGCCGACCGCGACGTCCGGCTTCAGCTCGTCGTCCACCACGATCAGGTTGACGTCCATGCCGCCGAGCTTGCCGCCGCGCTCCTCAAGCGCGAGCTGGAAGCCGTCGCGGATGTGCTCGCCGAGGGCCGCCGGCGGGCCGGAGAGCGTCAGCAGCATGCCGACGTCGATGCTCTCCGCCTGGGCGGCGCCGAGCGAGAGCGTCGCGGCCAGCGCGATGGACGTGGTGCGGATCATGGAGGTCTCCCTGTCAGAAGATCGGCGCGGCGCGCTCGTGGACGCGGCGCGGGCCTTGCGCCATTGGTTGCGCCGCGAGCCTAGAGGGGGGCCTCGCCGCCGGCAAGCAGGGGGAGACGGGCATGATCGAGGACTGGAGCGCCGCCTACGACAACAGCGCGCGGGAGGTCGACGCGCCGGCGATCTTCGCCGACTGGGCGGCGCGCGGCGCGGCGTTCCGGGAGGGCGCGGCGGGCGCCCTGCTCGACCTGCCCTATGGCGGCCATCCCCGCGAAAGGCTCGACCTCTTCGCGCCCGCCGGCGCGCCGCGCGGGCTGCTCGTCTTCATCCATGGCGGGTACTGGAAGGCGATGGGGCGCGAGGCGTCGGCGTGGCTGGCGGCGGGGCCGCTCGCGCGCGGCTGGGCCGTGGCGGTCCCGAGCTATCCGCTCTGCCCGGAGGTCCGCATCCGCGACATCGGGCGCAGCGTCGCCGCGGCCGTGGAGGAGGCGTCGCGGCGCGTCGCCGGCCCCGTCGCGCTGGCCGGCCACTCGGCGGGCGGGCATCTGGCGACGCGGCTGCTCTGCGCCGACGGCCTTTTGGCGGGGCCGGTCGCCGCGCGGGTCTCGCACGCCGTCTCGATCAGCGGCGTGCACGACCTGCGCCCGCTGATGCTGACGGCGATGAACGCCACGCT
This sequence comes from uncultured Rhodobacterales bacterium, assembly GCA_964352995.1. GTDB lineage: Bacteria > Pseudomonadota > Alphaproteobacteria > Rhodobacterales > Rhodobacteraceae > Rubrimonas. Next base: position 1,876 of record CAYGUQ010000405.1, on the reverse strand, counting down.
CGCCATCGACGAGGCCGAGGCGCTGGCCGAGAGCCCCGCCCTCCTGCGGCCCCGCGCGGGCGCGCGGCTGACGGCCTGGGTCGGGGCGGAGGAGCTGGCCGAGTTTCGCCGCCAGAACCGGCTCATCGGCGACATGTGGGCGGGTCTTGGAGCGGAGACGCAGACGGTCGAGGCGCAGGGAAGACGCCATTTCAACGTAGTGTCGCCGCTTGCCGAGCCTTCGAGCGCGCTCACCCGGCGCGTCACGGAGGGCTGAGCCGGTTCAGATCGCCTCGATGATCGTGAGCGGTTCGGGCAGCTTGTGCTCCACGAGGTTGTCGGCGCCGCCGCGGTCGACCACGAGGAAGCGCGCCGGGTTCTCCAGCGGCGTCAGCGGCGCATGCCAGACGCCGCGGCGCAGGTTGACCCCGACGCCCGGCGGCACGATGAACGCCACGGGCGCGCCGGGCGCGCCCTTCTCGTCCGGCGCGACGACGATCATCCAGCGGTCGGGCCCCAGCGGCATGAAGGCCTGACTGCCGAGCGGGTGCCGCTCCAGCAGCGTGAGCGCGTAGGGCAGCGTGACGGCCTGGCTCTCGAAGACGCTGACGATCGCGCGGTCTTCGACGTCCACCACCGCCAGCGCGTCGTGGCGCACGCAGCGGCCGTCGTTGATCGGGATGCGCACGGCGCCCGGCGTCACGACGATCTCGCCGAAGGCGGAGAACGCGAACTCCGCGAGCGGGCGGGTGCGGATGGAGCCGGGCGGCGGTCTCATGGCGTCCTCTCCGGGATGCGGCGGCTCAGCGCGCGCGGGTCAGCACGAAGGCGGCGACGTCGGCCAGCGCGTCGCGCAGCGGCCCGGACGGCAGCGGCGCCAGCGCCTCGACGGCCGTCTGCGCGAAGGCCTCGGCGCGTTCGCGCGTCGCCTCCAGCGCGCCGCTGCCGCGCATCATGTCGAGCGCGGTCTCGAAATCGCCCTCGCGCTGGTCGCGCCCCTCGATGACGCGCTTCCAGAAGGCGCGGCCGGCCTCGTCGGCGCGGGCGTGGGCGATCAGCACCGGAAGCGTCGCCTTGCCCTCTCGGAAATCGCCGCCCGCGGCCTTGCCGAACGCCGCGGAGGCGCCGCCGTAGTCGAGCAGGTCGTCGACGATCTGGAACGCCACGCCCAGCGCGTCGCCATAGGCCGCCAGCGCCGCCACCTGCTCCTGCGGCGCGCCGGCCACCATGCCGCCGGCCTGCGCCGCCGCCTCGAACAGCGCCGCCGTCTTGCCGCGGATCACCTTGAAATAGACGTCCTCGCCGCCGGCGAGGCTGCGCGCGGCCGCTAGCTGCAGCACCTCGCCCTCGACGATCACCGCCGCCGCGTTGGACAGAACCCCCAGCACCGCGACCGAGCCGGTCTCGACCATGAGCTGGAAGGAGCGCGCGAACAGGAAGTCGCCGACGAGCACGCTCGGCTTGGCGCCGAACACGGCGTTTGCGGTAGGCCGGCCGCGGCGGCGGTCGCTCTCGTCGACCACGTCGTCGTGCAGCAGGGTCGCGTTGTGTATGAACTCCACCGCGGCGGCGAGGCGGATGTGGTTCTCGCCGTCATGGCCGCAGAGCTTGGCGGCGGCGAGCGTCAGGCACGGCCTCAGCCGCTTGCCGCCCGCCCCGATCAGATGCGCCGCGACGCGGGCGATCAGGTCGGTGTCGGCCGCCTGCATCCGCGCTTCGATCATGGTCTCGACGCGGGAAAGTTCAGGCGCGATCAGCGCCTGGAGGCGCTCGAACGCCCCCTCGCCCGCCGCCTCCGCGACCGGCCTGTCGGCGAACGACTTCTGCGCGACGGCGTCTCTCACCGGCTCGGCCCCTTCTCGCGCGCCGCGCCCGGCGTCTCTGGCGCGGGGCCTAT
>CAYGUQ010000404.1:0-4498 GCA_964352995.1 uncultured Rhodobacterales bacterium | reverse complement strand
GTCAGCATCCGCCGCCAGCGCCGCGCGCCGGGCCGTCCGGTGAAGAGCCCCAGCATGTGGCGCGTGACGACGGTCATGGGCGCGCCTTCGCTCACCGTCGCCTCGATGTGGTCGAGCATTCCGCGCGCCGCCGCCTCGGGCGAGACCGGCGCCGCGGCCTCGCCGAAAATCCGCGCGTCCGCGTCGCTGAGGATCGAGACGGGGTCGTGATAGGCGGCCCGCCCGACCATGGCGCCGTCGAGCCCGTCCGCCAGCCGCGCCTCCACCGCCGCGAGATCGCCTAGGCCGCCGTTGGCGACGACCGTCAGGTCGGGCCGCGCGCGCTTGAGCCGCGCCACGAGCGGATGGTCGAGCGGGGGGATGTCGCGGTTCTCCTTCGGGCTGAGCCCCTTGAGCCACGCTTTCCGGGCATGGACCGTGAAGCGCCGCACCCCGGCCGCCGCGACCGTCTCGACAAAGGCGGGCAGGGCGGTCTCCGGCTCCTGCTCGTCGACGCCGATGCGGCACTTCACCGTGATTTCCACGCCCTGCGAGGCGTCGATCATGGCGGCGACGCAGTCGGCCACCAGCGCGGGCTCGCGCATCAGGCAGGCCCCAAAGGCGCCCGACTGCACCCGGTCCGACGGGCAGCCGACATTGAGGTTGATCTCGCAGAAGCCCATCGGGGCGGCGATGCGCACGGCCTCGGCGAGCTCTGCGGGGTCGGAGCCGCCGATCTGCAGCGCCAGCGGATGCTCCATCGCGTCATGGCGCAGCAGACGCGACGCGTCTCCCCGCGCGATCGCCGTCGCCGTGACCATCTCGGTGTAGAGCAGCGCCCGCCGCGACAGCAACCTGTGCAGCCTCCGGCAATGCCGATCCGTCCAATCCATCATCGGCGCCACGCTGAGGCGGTGCGGTTGCTTGCGATCTGGCGTCTCGGTCGGCTCGGCCATCGAACGGGTTCCGTCGTCGTGCGCTTGCGGAGTGGCGGCGTCGGCGCGATCGGGCGGCGCGCTTCCGGCCCCGGTTATGGCGGCGATCGCGCGTGGTGTCACGCGGGCGCACGATTCACGGCGCGTCGGGAGCCAGCGCCTTCGCCACGGCTGCGCGCAACGCCGGCAAGAGCTCCGCCTCGAACCAGGGGTTGCGCTTGAGCCAGGCCGTGTTGCGCCATGAAGGGTGGGGCAGGGGGAAGGCGTCCGGCGCGTGGGCGCGCCAGCCGCGCACCGTGTCCGTCACCGGCGTGCGGGCGCCGAGGTGCAGCCGATGCGCGTGGGCGCCGATCAGCACCCGCAGCCGCGCGCCGGAGAGGCGTCGGCGCACATCCTCTCCCCATGTCCGCGCGCAGACCGGCGGCGGCGGCAGATCGGCGCCCTTCCCGTCGTAGCCGGGAAAGCAGAACGCCGCCGGCGCGATGGCGAAGCGGTCGCGGTCGTAGAAGGTCTCGCCGTCGACGCCGAGCCACGCGCGCAGGCGGTCTCCCGAACGGTCCCAGAACGGCAGGCCGGCGCGGTGCACGCGCAGGCCAGGCGCCTGGCTCGCGACCAGAACCGGCGCGCCGGGGCGGAACCAGACCACAGGGCGGGGCGCATGGGCCGTGGCGGTGGCGGCGAAGCGGTCGGCGCAGATGCGGCAGGCGGCGATGCGCGCCTCCAGCGAGCCGGCGGGAAAGTGGTCCGCCGACCACTCCGGGCCGAAGGTGGATTCCGCGATATCCGGCGCTGGGCGCGCGTTTGCTGCGCGCTCCGCGTCCGCCGCGGGGGCGTCAGGCGCCGACGGCGCCCGGCGCGGCCCCTCGGTCAGTCCTCGATCCTCCGCGCCTCGCTCTCCAGCATGATCGGGATGCCGTCGCGGATCGGGAAGGCGAGCCCCGCATGGCGCGAGACGAGCTCGCCGCGCTCGGCGTCGAACGACAGCGGGCCGTGGGTGATCGGGCAGACGAGACTCTCCAGCATGCGCCGGTCGACGTCGGGCGCGGCGCGGGGCGCCATGGGGATCTCATCGCTCATGGCGCGCGACCTTCCGCCGGGCGCGCCAGCGCCGCGACGGCGATCGCGCAGCGGCCTGCGAGCAGTCCCGCAAGAGCGCCCTCGGCGAGGCCGATGCCCGTCAGCGCGCCCGCTCCCGCGCCGGCTGCGACGCAAGCCCCCGCCACCCGCGCAGCGCGCAGGCCCTCGGCGCGGGCGGTCATTGCACCGGCCCGCTCTCGCCGCTTGAGCGCGAGGCGATGGCGAACTCCATGAGCGCGCAGATCGTCTCGCGCCGCTCAGCCAGCCGCGGCGCCTCCAGCAGCGCCTGCTTCTCCTCCACCGCGAAGGGGCAGAGCATGGAGAGCGAGTTGATCAGCATCTCCTCGTCCGCCTCGCGCAGCGAATCCCAGTCGCTCGACAGCTTTGCGGCCTCGAAATAGCGGCCGAGCAGGTCGAGGAAGGCCGGGCGGTCGAAGGCGGGGTCCTCGTCGGAAGGGGCGAGGTCGCGTTCGAACCCGTCCCACGCGGCGGTGACGCGGCGGTAGGGCGTGAAGCCCTCCACCTCGCCCTTCACGCGGAAGCGGCAGATGCCGGTCAGCGCGATGAGATAGCGCCCGTCCTCGGTCTCGCTGAGCGACGTGACGCGCCCGGCGCAGCCGATGCGGCGCAGGGTGGGCGGGCCGTCGCCGCGGCTTTCGAGCGGCTGGATCATGCCGATCAGGCGATGGTCGGTCTTCAGCGTGTCGTCGAGCATGGCGAGGTAGCGCGGCTCGAAGATGTTGAGCGGCAGCCGGGCGCGGGGCAGCATCAGCGCGCCGGGCAGCGGGAAGACCGCGAGGGTCTCGGGCAGGTCGGCGGGCTTGAACCGGCGCATCATCGGGGCGCTCAGGCGAACATCATGGAGGCGAGGCGGCGGCGGCCCTTGGCGACCAGCGGGTCCTTGGGCCCGAGGCTGTCGAAGAGCTTCACGAGCTGCGCCTTGGCGGCGCCGTCGCTCCATTCGCGGTCGCGGCGGAAGAGCTCCAGCAATTCGTCGAGCGCGCCGGCGTTGTCGCGCCCGGCGATCAGCGCCAGCGCGAGGTCGAAGCGCGCCTGATGGTCGGCGGGGTCCGCATCGAGCCGCGCGCGCAGCTCCGCCGTTTCGCCCACCTCCGCGGTCTGCTCGGCGAGGTCGAGCGCGGAGCGGGCCGCCTGGATCGGCGCCTCGTGCGCCTTGATCGGCGGCACCGCGTCGAGCAGTGCGCGGGCGCGGTCCTTGTCGCCGAGGGCGAGATAGGCGCGGGCGAGGCCCCCGGTGGCGCGCAGCGTGTCCGGCGCCTCGCCGAGGATGGCGGAGTACACCTCGGCGGCGTCGGCGGCCGCGCCTTCCTCCAGCATGGCGTCGGCCTGATCGAGCGCCTCGGCGATCGGATCGCCGCCCGGTCCCATGGCGGCGACGCGCTTGACGAACGCCTCCACCTCCGAGACCGGCAGCGCGCCCATGAATCCGTCGACAGGCTGGCCGTCCACGAAGGCGAAGACGGCGGGTATCGACTGCACCCGCAGCTGGCTCGCGACCATCTGGTTGGCGTCGACGTCGATCTTGACGAGCCGCGCGCGGCCGCCGGTGCGGGCGACGGCGGCCTCCAGGGCCGGCGTCAGCGTCTTGCACGGGCCGCACCAGGGCGCCCAGAAATCCACGATGATCGCGGCTTCGCGAGAGGCGTCGACGACGTCGGCCATGAAGCTCTGGTCGGTTGCGTCCTTCACCGCGGCGGGGGCCGCAGCGGCAGTCTTTGCGCCAAGTTCCAGCATCGTCAGACTTCCCTCGATCCGCGGCGCCGGCAGGCGCGCCGACCGCGCGCCGGTGCGAGCGCGCCGTCTCTTGGACGCTACTTAGCGCGAGGGGGGCCGAAGTCGCAACGGGGCCGCCCGTCGCGCGTGCAGGCGCGTCTTCGGCAGCCCGCGCGGGCGCCGATCGCGCCGGTCTTCGCAACCGTGCGAAGGGGTATTGCGCCCGGCCGGAGAATCTCTATAACCCCGCCCACACTGCGAATGCGGGCGTAGCTCAGGGGTAGAGCACAACCTTGCCAAGGTTGGGGTCGTGAGTTCGAATCTCATCGCCCGCTCCAGTGTGATCATGGATTTACGGGGCTGGACAGAAAGTCGGGACAGAAACCCCGGACAGAAACCCCATCCTACTTCCCCTTGGACGGTCGCTTGTCAGCGGGCCGCTTGGCCATCTGCTCCGCGACGCGCTCGTCGATCTTGTCCGAATGCTGCTGATAGACGCGCTGGATCGTCTCGATCGAGGTCGCGAAAAAACGGCTGCGTCGCGCACGTCGACACCGCGTTCGCCGGCCCAGGTGATCGCGGCATGTTTCAGGGTGTGCGGTGTGACGCCCTCGAGACTGGCCCTGCGACATGCGCTCGCGAACGCCTTCTTGGGATCCTTGATCGGCTCGCCGTCTATCTCGATCACGTGCTTCCCGCCCATCTTGGCGTCACTGAGGACCGTGGCCCATTCGCTGAAGCTGAGATTGGTGGTGATGATCACGCTGGTCCGC
>CAYGUQ010000403.1:0-4505 GCA_964352995.1 uncultured Rhodobacterales bacterium | reverse complement strand
CTGAACCTCGTGCTCGGCACCGAGAACTCGGACTACCTGATCGGCACCGACGGGGCGGACCTGATCCGCTCGCTTGGCGGCCGGTCGGACGTCGTCCGCGGCCTCGACGGGAACGACGTCTTCGATTTCTCCGACATCGTGGCGAACGGCGCGCGCGAGACGCGCACGGTGCTCGACTACGCCGTCGGCGAGGATGCGGTCGATCTCGGGGCGGGCGTTGTCGGCTCCTATGTCGAGCGCTCGGGCCAGGTGATGCTGCTGATCGACGGAGATCGCGACGTGATCACCCTGCGCGGGGTGTCCGACTACGACGATATCGCCTTTGTCTGACCAGGCTAACCATCATGGCGGGAGACTACCGCCATGATTCCTTCTAAATATGGCGTAAACGAATCACAGCCTGTGGAGTTCCGAGTATGAAACTTTCCGTCGCCGCAGCCGCCGCCTTTGCGTTTGCCCTCTCCGCCGCACCCTCCTTCGCCGCGAGCGTCGATCTGTCGGCCCTCGGCCTGAGGCAGGGCGCTCTGATCGCCCAGAGCGATCAGGCGAGCATCTTTTTCGACGCCGGCTTCGATCTTCTCGAGGCGACGGTAGACGACGGCGCCTCGCTGGGCTTCTTCGACGCCTTCCCGAGCGATCCGTCGCAGGCGTTTCTGAACGTTGTCGCGCCCGTGAGCTTCGCCGGCTTCGTCGTCGCCGGCGCCTACGACATCGACGCGACGACCGCAGCCGGGCTTTTCCAGGACGACCTCACGGGCGAATACGTGTACGCGCTGCTCACGCTGCCGGCGGGGACGGCGTTCGACTTCGGCGCCGACAGGTTCGAGATCGCCGGCGCCACGGCGGAGCTTTACGCCGTCGCGCCGATCCCGCTGCCGGCCGCGCTGCCCATGGCGCTCGCGGGCCTGGGCGCGCTCGCCTTCGTCGGGCGCCGCCGCGCGGCCTGACGCACCGGCCCAAAGCGGTCGGGTCTCGCTGCGCAGGAGTGCGGCGCCGGGCTGATCGCCGCTGAGGCCGATGCGCGAGACGCAGGCCTAGGGGGGGCCGGCAAGCGTCTGCAAGATGATTTGCCGGGGCCGCCGTCACGTGATGACGGCGGCCCCGGCCTCGTTTCGGCGAGCGCCGGGCTGATCCGACAGCTTCACGCCGTCGGGGAGCGCCGCAGGGGCGATGCGGCTCGTTCCCGCGTGAACTGACGCCGGCGATCCGGGCGACTTGCCGGGCTCCCGGGTGGACGGCTAGGGGCGACAGAGAAGATTTCGGGCGCGGCGTTCGGAACGAGGCGCCGTCGCGGAGAGGCAAGGGCTGTCGCGGGCACCGGCGCGACAGCGGACGCCGAACCGGGCCGCCCGGTCGCCTAAACGCCTCAAGAAACAGGCGCGACGGCCGCGTCGCTGCGCACGACGCGTGCGCGGCCGCGGGACTCGGACAGCGGCGTGCTCCGGGTCTCGCAGGGGGCGCGACCATGCGCCGGCCCGGCGCCAGCCTCCGCCCTACCGCGACGGCCGCCTGCGCAGGGCGATCTGGCAGGGCGATCTGGCGGGGCGATCAGGCGGGGCGCATGACCTTTGGCGCGCCCGGGGCGCCATCCGACAGTCGCCCCGATGGCCGCGCTGGCGGAGTGGCGGTCGGGCGGCGCGGCTCTGCCGCCGCCGGTTCCGTCGCGCAGCGCGGCGCGGGCCGGGATTGGGCGCAGCGAACGGATATTTCGCATGTCGGTATGCTAGCGCAACTTTTGAATCGACTCGTAGAAGTCCGGGGCGCAGCATGACGTAGCGGCATGCGTTTCCGCGCGGAGTCGCTCACAGGAGGTCAGAATGGCCGATTCAAAGAAGGACGATCGATCGCTGGAGATGCGCGTCGCGGAGTTGGAGGACAAGCTCAGCGGCATGCAGATCACCGAAGAAGAGATGAGGGCGTTCAACAAGGTCGCGAACCTCATGGGTATGTCGGCGCAGCAGACCGCCGCCCCGGCGCCGGCAGACGTCGCTGCCTATACGCCGGCGCCTTCGGCCTGCGTCGTCTCGCAGTGCGTGCGCGCCTGCACCGTCGTCTCCCAGTGCATACGGTCCTGCACCGTCGTGTCCCAATGCATCCGGCCCTGCGTGATCAACCAGTGCGTCCGGGCCTGCACCATCGTCCAGGACTGCATCAACGAATGCGGCGGCGGCTGCGCGCCGGGCGGGCCGTTCGCGGGCGGCGGGGGCTTCGGCACGCTGGGCGGCTGAAGGCGCTCGACGGCGCGGCGACGCGCCGTCGCTCACGCAGCACGGTACCGGCGGCGCAGGCGCCGGGGAGGCGACGATGGACGTGGTCTTTCCTGTCATGCCGTTCGCGGACGCCGGGCGGCCCTCGATGGGGGTCAGCCTGCTGGCCGCCGAAGTCGAAGCCGCCGGGCATTCCGCGGACGTGGTCTATTTCAATCTCGACCTCGCCGGCGAGATGGGTCTCGCGGATTATCAGAGGGTCGCGTCGGGCTTCCCGCCGAACCTGCTGATCGGCGAGTGGATCTTCGCGCAGGACGTGTTCGGGAGCGAGATACCGGCGCCCGATCAGTATTTTGCGGACGTTCTCGCGCCGGTGACGGGCCCGGATCGGGCGCTGTTCGAGGCGATCTCGGCGGCGCGGCGCAGGGCGGGGGCCTATCTCGACGCCTGCGCGCGGGAGATCGCGCAGCGCCGGCCGCAGGTCGTCGGCTTCTCCACCGTCTTTCATCAGACGCTAGCCTGCGTGGCGCTGGCGCGGCGGCTGAAGGCCGCGCCGGACGCGGCGGTCGTGGTGTTCGGCGGCGCCAACTGCGAGGGGCCGATGGGCCTGCGCCTGCTGCGCAGCTTCGACTGCATCGACTTCGTGTGCTCCGGCGAGGCGGATGTCAGCTTTCCCAGGCTGCTCGACGCCCTCGCCGCCGGGGAGAGCGCGCCCGTCGCCGGGGTGCTGGCGCGGGGCGCGGCGCGCGAGCCGGTCCGCTCGGCGCCGGTCCTCGACATGGACGCGCTGCCCTATCCGGTGTTCGACGGCTATTTCGCGCGACTCGCGACGTCTAGGCTCGCCGGGCTGTTCGACGCGCATCTGGTGTTCGAGAGCTCGCGCGGCTGCTGGTGGGGCGCCAAGCATCACTGCACCTTCTGCGGCCTGAACGGCGACACGATGGCGTTCCGCTCGAAGTCGCCGGAGCGCGCCTTCGCCGAGATCGCCCACCTGACGCAGCGCTACGGCTCGCGAAAACTCGGCTGCGTCGACAACATTCTCGACATGAAATACGTGACGACGCTGTTTCCCCGGCTGATCGAAGCGGGGTGCGACCTTGAGCTGTTCTACGAGGTCAAGTCCAATCTCCGCTACGAGCAGCTTGCGCAGATGCGCGCGGGCGGCGTCACCCAGATCCAGCCCGGCATCGAGAGCTTCTGCGACGAGGTGCTGAAGCTGATGGACAAGGGCTGCACCGGCCTGCAGAACATCCAGCTCATGCGCTGGTGCGCCGAGCTGGGCGTCGAGGTCTCGTGGAACATCCTCGCGGGTTTTCCGGGGGAGCAGCCCGAGGCCTATGGCGAGATGGCCGCGCTGATCCCGCTCCTCGCGCATCTCGATCCGCCCTGCGCCGTGGGGATGGTGAGGCTCGACCGGTTCAGCCCGTTCCATACCCGCGCGTCGGAGTTCGGCTTCGAGCGGGTGCGGCCGGCGCGCGCCTACTTCCACGTCTATCCGTTCGGGCGCAGGGAGCTGGCCGAGCTCGCCTACTTCTTCGATTACGACTACGCCGACGGGCGCGATCCGCGCGGCTACATCGCGGGGGTTCAGGCGGCGGTCCAGTCATGGATCGCGGCGCGCGGGGCGGCCGAGCCGGCGCGGCTCGACGCGCGGGTCGTCGGCGCGACGGTGGAGGTCGTCGATACGCGGCCCTGCCGAGAGGCCCCTTCAGTGCGCCTGACCGGCCTCGACGCGCGGCTCCTGCAGCGCTGCGACGCGGTCGCGGGCGTCGCCGCCCTGCCCGGCGAGACCGGCGCGCCGGCTGCAGCCGTCGAGGCGGCGCTGGCGCGGCTTGAGGGGGCGGGCCTGATCGTGCGGCGCGGCGACCGCGTGCTCAGCCTGCCGGTTTTCCGCGACCGCGGCGGCGGCGACCTCGCCGCGCCGGCGACGAGCAGGGAGCGACGCGAGCATGTTTCAGAAACCGCTGTTGCCTGACGGCTTCCTGCTGTGGACCGACCCGCCGGACGACGCCGGGGACGAGACGCTGCACATCGTCTCGCACCGCCGCGCGCTTGCGCTCAAGGGGCGCTCCTTCCGCGAGTTCGCCAGGTCGGTCGCGCCGATGCTGGACGGCGCCCATGACATCGAGCAGATCCGCGCCGCCAACGCCGACGCCTTCGCCGCGGCGGACATCGACGCCGCCATCGCGATGCTCGCGGCGCAGGGGATCGTCGTCGAGGGCTCGGGCGGGGCGACGCCGGCGCGCCTCGCGCCGCAGCTCAACTATTTCGGCGAGATGGCCGCAGAGGGAAGGGGCG
>CAYGUQ010000402.1:0-4521 GCA_964352995.1 uncultured Rhodobacterales bacterium | reverse complement strand
CCGCGGGAGATCTCGAGCGTGAGACCGTCGCAGGCGCGCAGCAGTTCGCACAGATGGCCGGCGATGGGCCCGACGCTGACGCCGCTGTGCATCGCGAGCCGCAGCCCGGCGAGCTTTTGCGCCTTCACAGCCTCGGCCACGGCGCGCGCGTTCAGCGCGCTCTCGTGGCATTGCTCGAAAAGCGGCAGGAGGCGCCGGCCGAGCTCGGTGAGGTGGCTCAGCCCGCGTTCGCGCCGCACCAGCGCGCCGCCCATTTCCGCCTCCAGCAGCTTGATGGCCCGCGTGAGCGAGGGTTGCGTGACGTTGCACTCATCGGCTGCTCGCGTGAAGTTGAGGCATCGTGAGAGCGCGATGAAATATCTGACCTGATGTAGCTCCAAAGCTCGCCCCCCGGCCCGTCGTTCCCACGATTGTTAGGCCCGCCTATCAGCGCGCCAGCGTCAAGCCGCCGCCGCGCTGATAGGCGGCGCGAGCGACGCGCAGTCACTTCCAGTGAAGCCGCCGGTCGCGGATCGGCCGGCCCAGCTCGGCAATCAGCCACGCGCAGGAGCGGCGGACGCCAACTTTTTCTCAGCTGGTCGCAGGGCGCTGCTCATCGCGATCCGGGCCCGTTGACCGCCTGAGCGCTGTGATCGGGATCCGGGCTGCGCACCCGGTTATGCGGATCGCAGCGAAGGAGTGGATCGAACCGTCATCGCCGCGCCGCCAGCTGCATCACAGCGACCAGCACGATGGCGTAGAGCACATGGCCGATCAGCGCGACCCACGTAATCCCGGTGAAGTTCAGGAAGAAGGGCAACCCGGCGACGGCGGTGATCCCGCCGATGGCGAAGACCCAGAGCCCGAAGCCGTAGACCGCCGCGGGGAGAAGCCAGCCTTCCCCGCCGCCCGCCACGCGGCGCCACAGCGGCGAGAAAACATAAAGCCACCCAACCGGATAGCCGATCAGACCGACGAGGTAGAAATGCACGAAGTACCCGGCGAAGTCGCCGTCCGGGAGGCCGAAGGCGCCGAGCAGGCTTCGGGCGAGGCCGTGCGGCGACAGACCGGCCCAGCCGATCGCCGGGCTGACGATCTGTCCCCAGAAGTCGAAAGCCATGGTCCCGGCGACCCCGGCCACAAACATCATGCCGAGGGTCGCGATGGTCGGAGCCGGGATCGTTTGCGGGGCGGTGCCGGGTTTATCGGAAGGCATGGCGGCGTGGTCTCCTTGATGCGGCTGCTGCGCGGGGCGGAGGCGACAACTGCACCGCTGCGGAATCGCGATGGTGCGGAAGCGGCTGATATGGCGCGGGGATGCTGCGGCGTCCGCGAAAGCGGTTGTCTTCGCCGACGCCGCCAAAGCGCGAACGAAGTTGTCAGGCGGCCTTTTCCCAGGCGAAGGCCTGCATCGGCTGGTCGACCGGCGTCCGGGCGAGGTGATTGGTGTAGTTCGACATCACCTTCTGCGCGACGCCGAGAACGATCTCGAGCACCTGCCGCTTGGTGAAGCCGGCGTCGAGGAAGCTCTGCACCGCCTCGTCCGACACGAACCCGCGCTGGCGGACCACCTGAAGCGTGAAGGTGCGGAGCGCCTCAAGGCGCGCGTTGGGCAGAGGGGTCTCGTCGCGCAGCGCGTTCGAGATCGCATCGTCCACCTTCATCATCTTGGCGATGCCCGTGTGGGCCGGCACGCAGTAGTGGCACTCATGCTCGACATTGATGGTCTGCCAGACCACGGTCAGCTCGTCCTTGTCGAAGCTGGTCTCTTCGGCGAACAGGCGGTGGACGTGCTTGTAGCCGTCAAGCAGCGCCGGGGCCTCGGCCATTGTGGCGTGAAGGCCGGGCACGCGGCCGAAGGCCTTCTTGGAAGCCTCGAGAAGCGGCCGGCTCGCCTCGGGCGCGGTTTCCGGCGTGTGCATCGTGAAATCAGCCATGTCGGCCTCCGATCGGGTTTTTGAGTGAGCGCTCAAGCGGGCTGAGGCGGAGATAGCTTTACTTGAGTGATCGCTCAAGACTATACTTGAGCGATCACTCAAATTTGATAGCGAGACCCATCGGATGCCGAGGAAAGCCGCCTACGACCGTCACACCGCTCTGGAGCGGGCGATGATCCTGTTCTGGACCCGTGGCTATGCGGGCACGTCCCTGAAGGACATCGAAGCGGCGCTGGATATGCGTCCAGGTTCGATCTACGCGGCGTTCGGCTCGAAGGAGAAGCTGTTTCACAGCGCGCTGACCCTCTACGCGGAGAGATCGCGGAAGGCCTTGTCCGAGACGCTGTCGGACGCCGCGTCGCCGCTGGATGGTCTCTCCGACCATGTGCGCAAGCTCGGACGGGCGCTGGCGGCGCCGACGCAGACGAAAGCCTGCATGCTCATGAAGACCATGCTCGAGACTTCCGACAATGAGCCGGTGTTGCGCGACGCGGCGGAGGACATGATGCGTCAGACCGAGGCGGCGTTTCGCGACGCCTTCCAGGCGGCGCGCGACGCCGGTCAGATCCCGGCCGACAAGGACCCTGTGCGCCTCGCGTCCCGCCTCCAGTCCGAAGTCCTCGGGCTCCGCGCCTATGCCCAACGCAGCGATGCGCCCGGCCGCATCGGGGATCTTTCCGAAGACATCGCGCGCGATCTCGAGGCTCTGGCGACCTTCTCCCGTTAAATGGGGGGGTGGCGAACCGCTGATTGGACGACGAAAGGACGCCGTTCATAATACGCGCGGATCGTTACGGTGAACCGCCCCGGTGTTACCGGGGGGCGAAGCTCCCGGTGTTCCATTATACTCCGCTGTGGCTCCACCTCCCGAAAACTGCCGGTCGCGCCGCACCAGCACTGGGTCGGGCGATAGCCGCCGTTCAGAAGCCTTGGAAGAGCATGTCCAGCGCTCGGGTGATATCGTCGGCGCGCGCCGCGAGGTTGGCGACTGGGTTCCCAAGAGGGGACGTTGGCACCGCCGAAAGGAATTGCGTGACCATTACATGCTCGTCACCGTCTATCTCGACAACAGGATTCAACAGTCTCGCCGGGATTGGCCCCGACTTGATGGGCATCAATGGAACGACGACCCTGGTCGCCAATCCGTCGAGGAGATCGGTCTGGACATCCACGACAAAGCCGATGCCGCCCGGATTTGGATAGACGTCGTACTTCGGCATCAGAATTGACGAAACGCAGCCAGCGGAAGGCCGTTGGCCTCGACCCATGCGTTCGAGCTGGCGAGCGCCTCGGCGTTTTCAGCCCGCCAGGCCTCGGCGCGCGCGATCCGAACCGCGGCGCGGAGACCCTCCTCGGCTGCACGACTTACGTTGACGCCGAGCGCTCGGGCCTCATGCAGGAGTTCGGTGTCGAGCGACAGGTTGGTCGCCTTGCGCATTTGCGCGCCCATCATGGCCTCCACCATAGTCTATGCGCATACCATATGCGCATCCTTCACTTGGGGCAAGCACCCTGCCACTCGTGGCCGAATCGCGACATGGCGCGCGCTTCAGGGCGACTCATGCCGAGGATGTCCCGTTCGGGTGTATGATCGGCCGTCCGCGCGACGCGGACGACGACCACGCGGAGTTCCGTCATGCAGACGCATGCGACCGGGGCCGCGGGCCGGGCGGCGGCGCCCGTCTGGAACCACGGCTACAAGATCGGACCCAAGCGGGCGCTGAAGCCCAAGGAGGTCTGGGCGATCCGCTTCGAGCTGGGCGGCCGCCCCAACCCGCGCGACCGGGCCCTCTTCGACCTCGCCATCGACAGCAAGCTGCGCGGCTGCGACCTGGTGAAACTTCGGATCGGCGACATCGTCTCGGGCGGGCAGATCCGGCATCGGGCGACAGTGGTCCAGCAGAAGACCGGGCGGCCGGTGCAGTTCGAGTTGAGCGAGACGACCCGCGAGTCGGTCCAAAAGTGGCTGACGCAGCGCGGCGGCTCGATCTAGGAGTACGTGTTCACCAGCCGGCTGCACGGCAGCGCACACATGAGTACGCGGCAGTATGGCCGGCTGGTCCACGAATGGGTCGCCGCCGTCGGGCTGAACACCGAGGACTACGGCACGCACTCGCTGAGGCGGACCAAGGCGTCCATCCTGTACAAGCAGACCGGCAACCTGCGCGCGGTGCAGATCCTGCTCGGCCACACCCGCATCGAGAGCACCGTCCGCTACCTCGGCGTGGATGTGGAGGACGCGCTGGCGCTGTCGGAGGCGGTCGATATCTGACGGGCCAGCAGCGCAGGCACAGGCTGCGACCTCCCGGAAGCCGCCGGTCGCGAGGCCTGAAAGAGAGGCCGGTAGACGGCCGCTCGCACGAGTGGCAGTCTTCGTCCACGAAATCGGTCAATCATCGGGCGCGGCCCACCCCGCCGAGCGTCCTGTCGGCATCGTGGAGCCCAGGCAGGGATGCGCACGAAGCGGTCACTCGTGCTAAGCGCTATACGAAGGCTTATGGCCATGCGCCTAGTGGATTGACCGGTACAGATGAGTCTGGTTGGGGATTTCCCTTGACATCGGCGCATGCGAGTCTGGCGCATGCGCAAGGACGTATCCATCACC
>CAYGUQ010000401.1:0-4530 GCA_964352995.1 uncultured Rhodobacterales bacterium | reverse complement strand
GCCCCCAGCCGCCCGCCCGCAGATGCGGCGCCAGCGCGCGCATCAGGTGGAAGACGCCGTTGACGTTGGCGTCGAAGATCGCGCCCCAGTCCTCGTCCGTCACGTCCTCCACCGGCCCGCCGACGCGGCCCCTGACGCCGCCCGCCGCGCTGACGAGGATCGACGGCGCGCCGCCGTCATCGACCATCCGCGCGACCAGCGCCGCGACCTCCTGCGGCGAACCGAGATCGGCCGCGACCGCCGGCAGGCCCAGCGCCGCGGCTGCGGCGTCGAGGTCCGCGCCCGGCAGATCGCTGACCGTGACGTCGCGGCCCTCCGAAGCGAGCCGCCGCGCAACCGCCGCGCCGATGCCGCCGACGACGCCGGTGACGAGCGCGCGCCTCATGACGCCGCCGTCAGCGCATGGAAGGTCTCAGGCGCCATCGGTCGGCGCCCCTCCTCGACGTCATGGACGAGTTCGACCAGGCGCGCGATCAGCGGCGCGGCGACGCCGCGGGCCTCGGCGATCCCGACCATCACGCCGATCTGCGCATCCACCTCGGTCTTGCGCCTGCGCACCGCGAGGTCGCGCCAGATGCCGGTGTGGGTCTTGGCCGTCCTGCTGTTGAAGTCGGCGAGCCTTGCGAGGCAGGCGCGCGCCTCGGCCTCCGCCGCGCCGGGCGCGAAGGCCGCCGGGTCGTAGCCGTTGAAGCCGCGCGGGCTGACCCCCTCGGCGGCGGCGAGCGCGCAGACCTCGCGCGCCAGCCCGATCAGCGCAGGGGCGCGGGCGGGGTCGGCGAAGTTCTCGGTCATGCTGTCGTTGGTGAGCGCGGTGGCGAACAGCATCGCGCCATAGCCCATCTTGCCCCAGAGATAGGACCAGATGTCGTCGGTGAGCACCGCCCCCGGCTCGAAGACCCGCAGCAGCTCGAACATCGCGCGCGTCCGCTCGCGGATCGAGCCGTCTATCTCGCCCACGACCACCGCGCCGCGGTTGCCGAAGAGGATGCGCCCCGGCCCGAGCCAGTCGGCGCCGAAGTTCACGAAGCAGCCCATCGTCCGCTCCGGCCCGACGATGGCCGCGATGGCGCGCTCGTTGAGGCCGTTCTGCGCCGAGAGCACGAAGCCGTCCTCGGCCAGATGCGGCGCGAGCATCCGGGTCGCCGTCTCGGTCGCCTGCGCCTTCACCGCGAGCACGATGCGGTCGAAGCGCCCCTCCAGCCGGTCGGGCGTGACGGCGGGAACCGCCTGCCGGAAGGTCTCGACCGGCCCCTCCACGGCGAGGCCCTCGGCGGCCGAGACGCGCACATGCTCCGCCTCGACGTCCACCATCAGCACGGGAACGCCGGCGCGCGCCCAGTAGGCCGCCAGCGTGCCGCCGATGGCGCCGCCGCCCCAGACGAGGACCGGCCCGCTCACGACAGGCTCGGCCACGGCCCCTCCAGCGCCTCGCGCGTCTCCTCGACGCCTGTGCGCCAGAGCCTCAGCATCGTCTCGTCGGGAAGCTGATACGGCCCGCCGAACGCGCCGTCGCCGAGCAGGGCGCGCGCCTGCCCCGGCGGCGAGGCGCGCATCAGCGCGAAGTCCGGCGCGGGCTTGCGGCCTTCCGGCGCCGGCGTCTGCGGCAGGCGCGTCCAGGGAAAGTTCTCCATCCAGTTGGCGTGGCTGGCGCTGGGGTCGATCCCCTGCGCCGTCTCCCATGTCCGCGGCGCCTTCCACCATTCGTGGAACTTGATCGAGACGTCGCCCCACTCCGCCATCAGCTCCTGCGCCAGCGCGCCGACCGGCGCGTTGCCGCCATGGCCGTTGACGATGAGGATGCGCCGGAACCCCGAGCGGCGGATGGAGGCGAGCACGTCGCGCGCCACCGCCAGCAGCGTCTCCACCCGGAGCGACACCGTGCCGGGAAAAGCCGTGAAGTAGGGCGCCAGCCCGTAGGGCATCACCGGAAAGACGGGCGCGCCCGAGGGCTCGGCCGCCTCGACGGCGACGCGCTCGGCGAGGATCGCGTCGACGCAGAGCGAGAGCTGCGCGTGCTGCTCGGTGGAGCCTATGGGCAGCAGGGCGCGGTCGTCGCGCGCGGCGCGGGCCTCGACGTCGGCCCATGTCATGTCTGCGATCTTCACGGCGCGTCACTCCCCTCATCGATCCTGTCCGGCCAGGCGTCGTGGTCCAGCACGACCTTGGCCATGAGGCGCGCGAGCGTGGCGCGCTCCTCGTCGTTCAGCCCCGACAGCATGCGGCGCTCATGGGCGACGAAGACCGGCATGGTGGTCTCCATCAGCGCACGCCCGTCCTGCGACAGCGTCAGCACCTGGTTGCGGCCGTCGCCCTCGTCCCGGCGCCGCTCGACGAGGCCGAGCTCCTCGATCCGCCGTACGGCGCGGGATAGCGTGTTCTTGGGAAAGCCTGACGTCCGCACGACGTCCGTGGCGTAGCCGGCGCCGGTCAGCGCCAGCGAGTAGAGCACGACGTATTCCGGCCGGCTCAGCCCGTGGACGCGCCGCACCCAGTCGTAGAGCGGCACATTGTAGCGCAACGCCAGATAGTTGAGGCGGAACGCGAACCAGCACGGGTTGCGCCACAGCTTCGCCTCCAGCATCTCGTCCATGCCGCTCACCCCCGCCGGGGGCGTTGCGGCGCCCATCGGCTGGGCGGCTTGGGGCGGGGCCTGCTGCGTCATGGGGCTGATGCGGCGACGGGCGCCAACGGTTCCATTTCAAACTTGACGGGCCAAGTATCGCCGCACATCCTGATCCCCGCAAGTTCCATTTGGAACGGTTCCCGGCGTTCAGCGACCGGGCCGGGGCGGGAGGATGAACCATGACCTTGAGCTTCAGGACAGGCGCGGCGGCGGCCGCGCTGCTGATGGCGGCGGGCGCCGTCTCGGCGCAGACGCTGACCGTCGGCGTGCGGGGCGGCCCCGAGTCGCTCGATCCGCATTTCTCCGCGCTGGGCAGCCATGCGGAGGCCGCCAAGCACATCTACGACACGCTGGTCTGGTCCGGCGACGACCTCCAGATCGAGCCGGGCCTCGCGACCTCGTGGGAGGCGGTGGACGAGGACACCTGGCGCTTCACGCTGCGCGAGGGCGTGACGTTCCATGACGGCTCCGCCTTCGACGCCGAGGACGTCAAGTTCTCCATCGAGCGCATCCCGGTCGTCTCCGGCCCGACCACCACGACGATCTACGTGCGGCGGGTGAAGGAGGTCGAGATCGTCGACCCGCTCACCATCGACATCCACACCGACGGGCCGGCGGCCACCCTGCCTTACGACTTCGTGCGCCTGTTCATCGTCAGCAGCGAGGCGGCGGCGGACTACTCGACGCCCGAGACGGCGAACGAGGGCTTCAACGGCGGCCCCGCGGCGGTCGGCACCGGCCCCTTCAAGCTCGTCTCATGGGAGCCCAAGGGCGACCTCGTGCTGGAGCGCTTCGACGCCTACTGGCGCGGCCCGGCGGCCTGGGAGCGGGTGATCCGCAAGGAGATGCCGAACGACAGCTCCCGCCTGGCGGCGCTGAAGGCGGGCCAGGTCGACGTCATCAACTACGTCTCCTCCATCGACTACCTCGCCCTGCAGCGCGACCCGAGCGTCGACGTCATCGTCGGCGACAGCGTCTACGTGATGAACCTCCAGCTCGACCAGCGCGAGACCCCGCCGGGCGTGCGCGCCGTCGGCGGCGGCGAGCTGGCCGAGAACCCGCTGCGCGACCCGCGCGTGCGCGAGGCGATCGACAGCGCCATCGACCGCGAGACCATGGTGGGGATCGTGCTGGAAGGCCTCGGCAAACCGGCCAACCAGATGATGCCGCCGGGCTTCTTCGGCTCCAACGAAGACATCCCGACGCCGGCCTACGACCCCGCCAAGGCCAAGGCGCTTCTCGCGGAGGCCGGCTATCCGGACGGCTTCGAGATCGACCTCTACTGCACTTCCGACCGCCTTCCGGGCGACGGGGCCATCTGCCAGGGCCTCGGCCAGATGTTCACCCAGGTCGGCATCCGCACCAGCGTCAACGCCCTGTCGCGCACCGTCTACTTCCCGGCGCAGGCGCGTCGCGAGTACGGCGTGTTCATGAACGGCTGGGGCACCCTCACCGGGGAGGCCAGCTACACGCTCGGCAGCCTCGCGCACTCCGAGGCCCCCGACCTCAAGCTCGGCGCGTTCAACCGCATCGAGTACAAGAACGAGGAGGTCGACGCGCTGCTGCAGGAGGCCGCGACCGAGATGGACGCCGACCGCCGCCGGGCGCTCTACGAGGAGGCCATGGCCAAGACGATGGCCGACAAGGTCTACATCTCCATCGTGCAGCTCCAGACCGTCTGGGCCGCCAAGGCCGGCACGGTCGAGTTCCAGCCGCGCTTCGACGAGGACACGCTGGCCTACTTCATCCATCCCAGGGGCTGACGCCCTTCCAGCGGCCGGGCGCTGCGCCCGGCCGCATCCTGAACGAACGGCCGCCCGATGCTCGGTTTCCTGATCCAGCGCCTCATCCAGGCGGCCGCGGTGATGGCGGTGATGTCCGTCATCGTCTTCGTCGGCGTCTACGCC
>CAYGUQ010000400.1:0-4539 GCA_964352995.1 uncultured Rhodobacterales bacterium | reverse complement strand
GCCCGTCGGATCTATACCGAAACACCGCCCGCCCTGCTGGGCGCGGCCGAACGCCCGATCCCCGTGCGGCGGATCGGCCGCGACGGCTTCGAGCAGGACGCGGAGGCGGTGTGGCGCGCGGCCTGCGCCGCCGTGCGCGGGGCGCTCGACGAAGCCGGGGCGCCGGGCGGCGCCGTCGTCGGCCTCGCCTTCGACGCCACGGCCTCGCTGACGCTGCGCGACGCCGGCGGCGCGCCGCTGCCGCTGGACGGCGGGCGGCCCGGCGAGGACCGGCCGTGCTGGGACACGCTGCTCTGGCTCGACCACCGCGCGATGGCGGAGGCGGCGGAGATGAGCGCCGCCGACCCCGCGCTCGCCGCGCTCTGCGGCGGCGCCGTGAGCCCGGAGATGCAGGGGCCCAAGGCGCTCTGGCTGAAACGCGCGCGGCCCGAGGTCTGGGCGCGGACCGGGATGCTGTTCGACCTGTGCGATTTCCTGAGCTGGCGGGCGACGGGCTCGACCGCGCGCTCGGCCTGCGCCGTCGCCTGCAAGTGGCCGTGGACGGGACGCTGGCGCGACGCGCTGATTGGCGCGGTCGGCCTAGACGACCTGCGTGCGCGCGCCGGGCTGCCGCCGCGGGGCGTCGCGCCGGGAACCGATCTGGGGCAGCTGACGCCGCAGGCCGCGGCGGAGCTGGGGCTGTCCCCGGCCGCCCGGGTCGGCGCCGGGCTGATAGACGCCCACGCCGCGGCGCTCGGGATGCTCGGCCGCGCGCCGGAGGCGGGGCTGGCGCTGATCGCCGGGACGTCGAGCTGCGTCATGGGCTTTCGGCGCGCGGCCCAGCCCAGCCCGGGCCTATGGGGACCCTGCCCCGACGCGGTGCTGCCGGGCCTTTCGGTGATCGAGGGCGGCCAGTCCGCGACCGGCGCGCTGCTCGACCACCTGATCCGGCGCTTCGGCGGCCGCGAGGCGGACGACCGGACCCATGCCGAGGTGGCGGCGCGGGTGCGCGCGCTCCGCGCCGAGGAAGGCCCCGCCTTCGCGGCCGGGCTGCACGTGCTGCCGAGCTTTCACGGCGCGCGCGCGCCCGTCGCCGCGCCGGCCGCGCTCGGGGCGATCAGCGGCCTGGCGCTGGACGATCTTTCGGGAGACGGCGGCTTCGACGCGCTCTGCCGGCTCTACTGGCGCGCCTGCGTGGCGCTGGCGCTGGAGCTGCGCGAGATCGTGGAGGCGGTGGCGGGCGGGCCTGCGGCGGAGACGACGGTGCACATGGCCGGCGGCCACGCCCGCAACCCCCTGCTCAGCGGGCTCTACGCAGAAGTCATCGGCTGCGCCCTCGCCGCCCATGACGCGAGAGAGCCCGCGCTGCGAGGCTGCGCCGCGCTGGCCGCCGTCGCCGCCGGGCTGAGCCCCGACCTCGCCGCCGCCGCAGCCGCCTTCGCGAGCGAGGCCCCCGCGGCGCCGGCCGACCCGGCGCGGGCGCGCGCCTGGGACCGTGACCTCGCCGCCCTGCGCCTCATGCGCGAGCAGGCCGCGGCGCTGGCGGCGCTCTGAGGCCTCAGAGGTAGCAGACCAGCCCGAAGCACACGTCGAAGAGCGCCTTGGCGACCACCCAGCCGAGCAGGTCGCTCACGACGATCAGCGCGAGCGCCGGCGCCCCGATCCAGAGCGCGACGAGGCCCCAGCCTGCGCGCGTCAGCCGCGGCCCCGGCAGGTCATGCCCCATCACCGGCGGATGCGTTCGGGCCATGCTGGAAGCCTTTCGTTAACCATGGTTCGGCGAGAATGCTGGCCATGAAAGCTGAATGGAACGTTGACGACCGCGCGCTCTGGGACCGGCTGGCGAAGCAGGCGCCCTGGCAGCAGCAATGGAGCTACGGCGCCGCGGTCGAGGCGATCGGCGGACGCATCCTCCGCGTCGCCGTGCGCGACGGCCGGCGCGTTCTGGCGCTGGCGCAGTTCACCGCCCGCAGCCTCGGACCGCTGGCGCACGGCGCGCTCGCCGCGCGCGGGCCGGTGTTCACGGACCCCGACGCCCCGCGCGCCGAGATCTACCGCCTGATCCGCCGCAGCGCGCCGCTGCCCTGGCCGCGCCTCGTCATCCTGTCGCCCGAGGCCGGGCCCCACGAGGCGCAGACCCTGACCGCCGCCGGCCTGCGCCGCATCATGACCGGGCCGGCCGCGGCGCTGCTCGACATCGCCGACGAGACGGCGCTGCGCGCAGGCATGGACCAGAAATGGCGCAACCGCCTGAAGGCCGCCGAGCGGTCGAACGCGCTGAGAGTGACGCTCGACGACGCGCCCTCCCCCGCGGCCCTCGCCGCCGTGGCGGATCGGGAGGCGAAGCAGGCGCGCGCGCGCGGGTATCTCGGCCTGCCGAAGGCGCTTCCCGCGGCCTGGGCCGCCGCCGCCGGGCGGCGCGCGCTGCTGCTGGCGCGCGCGCAGTCGGCCGGCGAGACGGTCGCGGAGATGCTCTTCGTCCGCCACGGCGCCGGCGCGTTCTACCATCTCGGCTGGGTCGACGCGGCGGGACGCGACGCCGGCGCCCACCCGCTGACGCTGTGGCGCGCGGCGGCGGCGCTGCGCAAGCTCGGCGTAACGCGGCTCGATCTCGGGACGGTCGACACGCGCCGCGCGCCCGGTCTCGCGCGGTTCAAGCTCGGCTCGGGGGCGACGCCGCTCAGCCTCGTCGGCTCCTGGACCTGACGCCGCCAGGGCCGCCCGCTCCCTCGACACGCCGGCCCGCCCGCGCTATCGCCCATGGGGTTCCGCCCTGAGGGAGCGCGCCCGATGCCCCAGAAAGCCCGCCTGCTGCCGGGATACATGGTAGACCGCTACCGCGCATGGCGCGCGCTCCGCTTCGAGAAGGACCGCGCCTGGTACGCCCGTCTCGCCGAGGGCGGGCAGCATCCGCGCGCCATGGTCTTCTCGTGCTGCGACAGCCGGGTCGACGCGGTGGGCCTCTTCGGCGCCGAGCCGGGCGACCTCTTCGTCGTGCGCAACGTCGCCAATCTCGTACCGCCCTACGCGCCGGACCACGCCCATCACGGCGCCTCGGCTGCGCTCGAATACGCCGTCACCGTGTTGAAGGTCGCCCATATCGTCGTGCTCGGGCACTCGAACTGCGGCGGCGTCGAGGCGTGCCACGACATGTGCTCCGGCGCCGCGCCGCATCTGGAGGAGGAGACGAGCTTCGTCGGGCGGTGGATGTCGATCCTGGCGCCCGGCTACGAGAAGGTCTCGAACACCGGCTCGCGCGAGGAGCGGCTGCGCCTGCTGGAGCAGGAGGCCGTGCAGGTCTCGCTGCGCAACCTCGAAAGCTTTCCGTTCGTGAAGTCGGCGGTGGACCGGAACCTGCTGACGCTGCACGGCGCCTGGATGGACATCGGCGAGGGCGTCCTGCACGTCTTCAGCACCGAGACGCGCAGGTTCGCGCCGCTGGAGATCGCCAGCGCCTGAAACCTGTCGCGCCGCGCTCGCGGCGCTATGTTCGGCCACGGCGCGCGAGGCGCCGGGAAGGCGCCATGCTCAGGGTGGAGACGCTATCCAAATCCTACGCGACGCCGCAGGGGCCGGCGACGGTGCTCGACGGCGTGTCGCTGGAGGTCGCCGCGGGGCGCACGCTGGCGCTGATGGGCGAGAGCGGCTCGGGCAAGAGCACGCTGCTGCACCTCGTCGCGGGCCTCGACGCTCCGGACGAGGGCCGCGTCTTCGTCGGCGACGCCGAGATGACCGGGCGCGACGACGCCGGCCGCGCGGCGCTGCGGCGCGAGCGCATCGGGCTGGTGTTCCAGCAGTTCAACCTCGTCGCCTCGCTGAACGTCGCCGACAACCTCGGTTTTCAGGCCCGCCTCGCAGGGCGGGAGGACGCCGCCTGGACGGCGCGTCTGGCCGAGCGGCTGGGTCTTTCGGCGCTGACGGACCGCTATCCCGAGCAATTGTCGGGCGGGCAGCAGCAGCGCGTCGCCATCGGCCGCGCGCTCGCCCTGCGCCCGGCCCTGGTGCTCGCCGACGAGCCGACCGGGGCGCTGGACGAGACCACCGCCGAGACGGTGATGGCGCTGATGCTGGAGCTCGTCGCCGAGACCGGCTGCGCGCTGCTGATGGCCACCCACAGCGCCCGCTGCGCCGGCCGGCTCGGGGCGCGGCTCGTCCTGCGCGGCGGCCGGGTGGACGCCGCCGCGATGCGCGCCGCCGAATGACCTTCCGCTGGACGCTCGTCGCGCTGCTGAGCCACTGGCGCCGCCGGCCCGGCCAGGCGGCGGCGCTGCTGGCGGGGCTGGCGCTCGCCACGGCGCTCTGGAGCGCCGTGCAGGCGCTGAACCTCGCCGCGCGCGACAGCTACGACCGAGCCGCCGCGCTGCTGGGCGGCGCGGCGACCGTATCCATCGCGCGCCCCGAGGGCGGCGACTTCGATCAGGCCCTGTTCGTGACGCTGCGCCGCGCCGGCTGGCCGGTCTCCCCGGTGCTGGAGGGCCGCGCCCGCCTCGGCGAGCGGTCCTGGCGCATCGTCGGCGTCGAGCCGGTCACCCTCCCCCCCGGCGCGGCGCTCGCCAGCCT
>CAYGUQ010000399.1:0-4545 GCA_964352995.1 uncultured Rhodobacterales bacterium | reverse complement strand
GTCGCGCTGCTCGCGGCCTGCGCCGGCGCCGGGCCGCCGCCGGCGCCGCTCTCCGTCTCCCAGCCGCGCGCCGCCGAGGCCGCGAGCGCCGGCCCGCAGCGCTTCGCGCTGATCGACGCCGAGGGCGCGCCGCTCGTCGCGGACCTCTGGCCGGCGGAGGGCGGGGCGCGCGTCGTGCTGCTGGGGGTGCACGGCTTCGGCGACTACGGGCCGTCGACCTTCGGCGGCCCGGCCCCGGAATGGGCGGCGCAGGGCGTCGAGGTCGTGACCTATGACCAGCGCGGCTTCGGCCGCAACCCGTCGCGCGGGGCCTGGCCGGGCTTCGAGGCGCTGACGGCGGACTTCGCGGCGGTCGCGGCGCAGGTCGCCGCGGCCTATCCCGGCGCCCCGCTGGTGGCTGTCGGGCACTCGCTCGGCGGCGCCGTGACGCTGGCGGCGCTGGGGGAGGGCCGCGCGCCGGACGTGGACGCCGCCGTGCTGCTGGCGCCCGCGGTCGGCGAGAGCGTCGGCGTCCTCGCCCGCGCCGCGGCGTGGACGGCGGCGGCGATCATCCCCGACAGGCGCTGGAGCGGCGAGGGCTTCGTGCGCCTCGTCCCGACCGACAACGCCGAGGCCGTGGCCCGCCTGCGCGCCGACCCCGCCTATCTGCGCGGCGCCACGGCGCGCGAGGTGCTGGGGCTGATGGATGCGATCGAGCGGTCGGGGGACGTCGCCGCGCGCGCCGCCCTGCCCATTCTCGTGCTGCTCGGGGAGAAGGACGAGGTCGTGCCGTACGAAGGCGTCGCGCCGGTGGCGAAGGCGCTGCCGCGCGGCGAGACGATCCTCTATCCCGACGGCTGGCACCTGCTGCTGCGCGACAACCAGCGCGCGCGGGTCTGGGCGGACGTCGCGGCCTTCGCGCTGTCGCAGGCCCGCCCGGCCGAGACCGGCCCGGCGCATGTCGCTTCGGCGCCTGTCGACGCGGGGGCGCTGCGATGAGCTTTTCCGCCGACTGGCTGACGCTGCGCGCCGCCGCCGACGACGCCGCGCGCAACCCCGGCCTCGTCGCGAAGCTTGCGGCCTGGGCAGGAGAGCGGGCGGCGGCGCAGGGCGCGGAACTGACGGTGGTGGACATCGGCGCGGGCACCGGCGCGACGCTCGCGGCGCTGCACGGGCGGCTGCCGCGGGCGCGCTGGCGGCTGGTCGACAACGACGCCGAACTGCTTGAGGTGGCGACCGCCCGCGCCGCGGCGATGGGCGCGCGCGTCGAGACGGCGACGCTCGACCTCGCCGCAGACCCCGGCGCGGCGCTTCGGGGCGCATGGTCGAAGGGCGCGCCGCGGCTCGCGACCGCCTCGGCCTTCTTCGATCTGGTCGGCGCCGGCTGGCTGCGGCGGTTCGCGGCGGAGGCGGCGGCCGAGGGCGCCGCGGTCTATGCGGCGCTGACCTATGACGGCTTCGAGCGCTGGTCGCCGCCGCACCCGGAGGACGAGGCCGTGGGCACGGCGTTTCTCGCCGACATGCGGCGCGACAAGGGGATGGGCCCGGCGCTCGGCGCCGACGCAGGCCCGGCGCTCGCGAAGGCGCTGCGCGCGGAGGGGTTCACGGTCGAGACGGCGCCGAGCCCTTGGCGGCTGAAGGCGCCGGAGGACGCCGCGCTGATCGGCGCGCTGGCGGCGGGCGTCGCCTCGGCCGCGGGGGCGAGCCCCGAGTGGCGCGCGGCCCGCGTGTCGGCGCGCGCCGTCGAGGTCGGCCATCTCGACGTGCTGGCGCTGCCGCCCGCCTGACGCCTCGCCCGGCTGACGCGTCAGGCGAGCGAGGCCAGCGCCGCCGCGTGCTGGGCCGCCCCGCCGCGATAGGCGACGTCCGCCGCCGGCCACGCCGCCATGCGCCGCGCGATGACGGCGCGCTCCTCGGCCGTCAGCGCGCTCACCGGGGTCAGCGTCGTCTTGACGCCGAAGACGACGGCGCCCGCGCCCGCCAGCCGCCGCAGGGTCTGGCGCTCGGTGCGCAGCCAGAACCGCGCGCCGGGGGGCGCGTGCGGGGCCTTCGCGTCCTCGCGCTGAACGAGGCGCAGGCGGTCCGTCGGCGTCACAAGCCAGTTGACGCGCATCAGCGGGCGGTCGGGCCTCAGCGCGGCGAAGACGCGGTTGATGCGGGCGGCGAGATCTCCCGCATAGCGCGGCACCGGACCGTGGATCGGCGAGAGCGCGCGCCCGAGCTTCTCCGTCAGCGACCAGCGCGACGGAAAGCAGAGCGCGCCCGCGACGAGCCGCGCCTCCGCGTCGCCTTCGGCCGGGGCGAGCAGCAGGAAATCCTCCTGCGCGAGCCGCCCCGCGAGCGCCATGGTCTCGCCGGAGAGGTCGACGGAGACGCCGTCCGGCCGGCGCGCCGCGCCCGGCGTCAGCGTCCACTCCGGCCGCGCGGCGAGGTGCTCCAGCAGGGCCTCGCGGAACGCCGCGACGATGGGGCCGGCGTCGTCGGTCTGCGCCGTGACGTCGTGCGCGCCGCTCTCGATGAGCGCGTCGCGCTCGGCCATCTGGGCCGCGTAGTCAGGGTCGACCGCGAGCCAGGCGGCGGGGTCGAGCGGCGAAAGGCCGGGCGGCTCGGCGGTGCGGTCGTCCATGTAGGGCGCGTAGGGCGCTCCGGCCGCTGGCGCTGCGATCACGGAAATGTCTCCGAGTAGAGCAGGGCGCCGAGGCCGACCAGGCTGCGCTCGAGCGGCGCGAAGCCCGCCGAGAAGGCCACCCAGTCCCGCCCGAGCGCGCGGGCGACTTCGCCGAGCCGTCGGCGGCCGTCGAGCGCCCCGAGCAGCGCGGGGTCCTTCGGCAGCGCGACGCGGTGGGCGACGCCGTCGAGCGTCAGCTTCATGCTCTTGCCCGCCGCGCCGGCGAGCTGTGCCGCCGTCATGCCGCGCAGACGGGGCCGGGCCTCCGGGCGGAGCGCGGCGAGGCCGGCGCCCGCCGCCGGCGCGCCGCTCTCGCCGGGCTTCACGGCGTAGAAGACATGGGCGCGGATGCCTCCGGCGAGCTGTTCGGCGAGCGCCGCACGGGCGCGCGGCTCCAGGGGCGGCGTCGGCGCGCCGTCCAGCCAGGTCTCGGGCGCATAGCGCGCCGGCGCGATGAAGCCGCTGAAGCCCAGGCCCGCGCGCTCGACCGCGGCCATGACGGCGTCGGCCGTGAAGGGCGCGTCGCGGGCGTGCAGCAGCAGGTCGTAGAGCCCGGCGTCTCCCTGCGTGTGGTCGCCGACAAGATCGTTGCGCCTCAGCCAGTTGGTCGGCGGCAGCGCGTCGAGGACGGCGCGCGCGCGCGCGACCTTGTCCGTCGGCGAGAGGTCCGCCGTCAGCGTCGCGAGGGCGGCCTGGAGCGGGTAGACGCCGGTTCGGCCGTAGGGCGCGTAGACCATGGCGCCGAGGCCGCCGCCGGGCGCCAGCGCCTGCGCGAGCGCGTCGAAGCCCGCCTGCGGGTCAGGCAGGTGATGCAGCACGCCGCAGCAGTCGACATAGTCGAAGGGGCCCATGTCGGGCGCGTCGAGCAGGTCGCCGGTGACGAAGCGCACGCCGCCGAGGCCGCGCGCCGCGATGCGCCGCTCCGCGACGGCGCGGGAGGCGGCGGAGCGGTCGAGATACGTGATCTCGAAGGGCGCGCCGGCGGTCGTCAGCAGCTGCGCCATCATCACAAGCGCGTCGCCGGTGCCGCCGCCCGCGACCAGCGCGCGGAACGGTCGGCGCCAGTCGCGCGCGCCGCGATAGACGAAGTGGTCGATCTCGCAGGGGTGGGACGGCGAGCCGACGACAAGGCGCTTCGCCTCGTCGGCGGGGTCGCGCTCGGGGTAGGGATAGGCTTCGTACTGTTCGGCGACGGGGTCCATGGGCGGCGTCTTCCCGCCTCCGCGCGCCGCGGTCAAGCGCGCGGCGCGCCGCGCGACAGGAGCGCCGGTTCTGCGGCGCCGCCGGAGGCGCTAGGGTGTCGGCGCAGCATCGGGGAGGGTTCCATGAGCATCGCAGCCGCAGCCGCGGCGGTTCTGGCGCTTGCGGCGTTCAGCGCCGCGGCGCAGCCGGTCGTGACGGGCGAGGCGACCTTCCGGGAACGCCTCATGCCGCCGCCCGGCGCGCGCTTCACCGCGACCCTGAGCGACGTCTCCCGCGCCGACGCGCCGGCCGTGGAGCTGGGCCGCTTCGAGATCGAGAACGCCGGCGCGCCGCCCTGGCGCTTCGCCATCCCCTACGATCCGGCGGCTGTGTCGCCGAGGGGGCGCTACGCCGTGCGGGCCTCGCTCCATGCGCCGGGCGACGGCGGGCGGCTTCTGTTCACGACCGACCGTCACCACGCCGCCTTCGGCGCCGACGCGGAGACGCCGCTGCGCATCGTGATGATCGGCGCGGGCGGGAAGGCGGGCGGGAGCGAGGCGCCGCCGCGGCTCGTCGGCACGGTGTGGCGGCTGACGGCGCTCGGCGAGGAAACCGTCCCGCCCGGCCAGGCGCATGTCGTGCTGGACGCCGAGGGCAGCATCGGCGGCGACGGCGGCTGCAACAGGCTCGGCGGCCAGGCGATCGCCCGCGACGAC
>CAYGUQ010000398.1:0-4555 GCA_964352995.1 uncultured Rhodobacterales bacterium | reverse complement strand
GGGCCGCGCCGTCAGCGCGTCGGCGGCGTGGATGGCGGCGAGCGTCGCCTCTTCCGGCAGGCCGGCGTCGCGGGCCCATTCGCCCGGCACGCGCGGGTTCAGCGCCAGCGCGATCAGCAGCGCCAGCGTCAGCGCCGCCGCGGCGCGGCCCAGCGGCAGGGAGGCGGGCGGTGGCGGCGCGGGCGCAGTCTCCTCCGTCACGATCGGCCCTCCTCAGAACTGGAAATAGATGAAGGGTGTCACCTCGGCGGGGGCGACGAAGCCGATCGCGGCCAGCAGCAGCCCCGCGACCAGCCCCAGCGCCGGCCAGGGCAGCGCCGAGAGGGCGCGCGCCGCGCGCTCGGGCGCCTCCGGCGGGGTGAAGTGCAGCGCCACCCCCAGCGCGATCAGCCCGGCGACGAAGCCGCTCGCCAGCTCAGGCGACTGGTCCCAGCGCGTCAGGCCGGCGAGGAAGTCCCAGAACAGCGGCAGCGACTCGCTGCGGAAGATCACGAAGCTCAGCACGACGAGATGGAACGTCACGAAGATCGCCGCCGCGCGCCCGAGCGCGCCCGAGAGCAACGGCCCCGCCGCCCGCGCCAGCGCGCGCTCCGCCACCAGCAGCGCCCCGTGCAGCGCGCCCCAGAGCACGAAGGTCCACGCCGCGCCGTGCCACAGGCCCCCCAGCAGCATCGTCAGGAACAGGTTGCGCGCCGTGCGCGCCGCGCCGCCGCGCGAGCCGCCCATGGGCTTGTAGAGGTAGTCGCGCAGCCATGTGGAGAGCGAGATGTGCCAGCGCCGCCAGAACTCGCGCATCGAGGCGGCGCGGAACGGCTGGTCGAAGTTCTTCGGGATCGCGAAGCCCAGCAGCGCCGCCAGCCCGATCGCCATGTCGGAGTAGCCGCTGAAATCGCAGTAGATCTGCACCGAATAGCCGTAGGCGGCCAACCACAGGTCGGCCGCGCCGTAATAGGAGGGGTCGAAGAACGCCTCGTCCACGAGGTCGGCGGCGATGTAGTTCGCCAGCACCAGCTTCTTGAAGAGGCCGGAGAGGATCATCACCGCCGCGAAGCCCGCCGCCACGCGCTCCGGCCCCGAGGCGGGCGTCAGCCGCGCGCGGATCTGCGGCATCAGCGCCGAGGCGCGCACGATCGGGCCGGCGACGAGTTGCGGAAAGAGGCTGAGATACAGCAGCACCTCCACCGCCGGCCGCGACGCCGCGATCTCGCGCCGGTGCACGTCCACCACATAGGACAGGCCCTGGAACGTGAAGAACGAGATGCCGACCGGCAGGATCAGCCCCGCATAGGGCATTCCGCCCTCGAAGCCGAAGTCGCGCAGCAGCGCGTTCAGGCCCTCGGCGAAGAAGTCGAAGTACTTGAAGGTCGCCAGCACGCCGAGATTTGCCGCGACGGCCGCGGCGACGATCGCCCGCCGCGCGCGCCCGTCGCGCCGCTCCAGCGCCAGCGCGGCGGCCCAGTTGAAGAGCCCGCTTCCCAGCAGCAGGAAGGCGAAGCGCCAGTCCCAGGCGGCGTAGAAGACGAAGCTCGCCGCCGTCAGCGTCCACAGGTGCAGCGCCGGCCGGCTCCGCGTCGCCCAGGCGGCGGCGAAGGCGCAGAGGAAGAAGGCCGCGAAGCCGGAGGTATGGAAGAGCACGCGCGCGGGCCGCCGCGTCAGCAGCCGTCGGGCCGCGTCGCGCCGGGTATCTCGTCGATCAGCTTGCAGGCGATCAGGATCTCGCCGTCGCGGGTGAAGTGCACGCCGTCCTCCTCGCGCGCCACGCGCATCCGTCCCTTGGCGTCGGGCAGGGCCGTGGCGTAGTGGCCGCTTGCGTCCTGCGTCGCCTCCCACAGCGGGCGGAACGCCGCGCCGTTCGCCTGCGCGCGGTCTTCGTAGATGGCGTTGAGCCGCGCGAGCTTGCGCGCGAAGCTGTCGCTGCGTGGGATCGGCAGGCCCACCCAGAGGACGCGGGCGCCGTGATCCTTCAGCTTCGCGAGCATCGCGTCGACGCGCGTCTCGTACTCGGCCGCCCAGGCGGCGTCGTCGAAGGCGAGCACGCGGTCGGGCAGCATCATGCGCTGGGCGTCGTTGGCGCCGAACGAGACCACCGCGAGGTCCACATGGTCGTGCGCGAGGTAGTCGTCGAGCGTCGCCTCCCAGTCGAGGAAGTCGTCGCGCGTCAGCCCGGAGGAGGGGTGCACCCAGCACTCCACCCGGAAGCGCGCGTCGTCGCGGAGATGGCGCTTGAGCCCGCGGCAGTAGTGGCGCGCGATGCTGTCGCCGATCACCGCGACGGAGGTCGTCTGCGCGGCGAGCGCGCCCTGCGGCGCGACATAGGCGAGAAGGGCCGCCGCCAGCGGCGCCGCGAGCGCCCGCCAGAGACCGCGCCGCCAGAGCCCGCGCCGCGAGACCCGTTCCCGCCCTGCGCGGCCCAGCCTCGGGGCGCCCGGAGCGCCGCCGCCGATCAGGTCCAAACCCACGATCGTCTTCATGTCCGACAAGCCCCGGTCCGCGTCGCGCAATACTGTTAACCGTCGCGGGCGCGCGCAAGCCCGAAATGCAGCCCCGGCGGTGGCGCAGCGATAGCGCAGATGGCGCCGACTGGCGAGACCCGCCCGCGCCAGCGCCGCCTCCGTCACGAGGGCGTCATGAGCGCGTGAGGCGCGTAACGTCCGCCCGCCGGCCGTCGAACAAGGGGGCGTCAGGGCGGGCCGACGGGCCGCGCCGGACCCGATGATGGAGAGACCCATGCGTGACTTCCTGCGCGGATTCGCGGCGGCCGCGGCCTTCGCCGTCGCCCTTGGCGGCGCCGCCCTCGCCGGCCCGCAATACGTCGACGCGAGCGGCTACGCCGCCAGCGGCTTCGACGTCGTCGCCTACTTCGACAAGGAGCAGGGGCCCGTCGGCGCGAGCCAGCCCGCGCCCACGCCCGGCAAGGCGACGATCACCGCCGAGCACAACGGCGCGACCTTCGCCTTCGCCAGCGAGGCCAACCGCGCCCGCTTCCTCGCCGATCCGTCGCGCTACGCCCCGCAATACGACGGCCACTGCGCCTACGGCGTCGCCAAGGGCGGCAAGGTGCCCGGCGACCCGCGGCTGTGGCGCATCGTCGACGGTCGCCTCTACCTCAACATCACGCAGAACGTGGTGGGTTTCTGGGAGGAGGACATCCCCGGAAACATCACGCTGGCGGAGGGCAACTGGCCGGGCGTCGAGGCCGCCGCCGCGTCCGACCGCCAGCCCCCCGAACTCGCCGCCGGCCTCGCGCCCGTCGCCAACTGATCCCCGGACAACCAGGAGAGCCCGAAATGCAGACCAGAACCGCCTTCGCCGCCGCCGCCGCGCTCGCCGCCGCCGTATCGGCGCTGACCGCCGCGCAGCCCGCCCACGCGCAGGCCAAGGAGAAGTGCTACGGCGTCTCGCTCGCCGGCAAGAACGACTGCGCCGCCGGCCCCGGCACCACCTGCGCCGGCACCTCGACGGTCGACTGGCAGGGGAACGCCTGGACGCTCGTGCCGGCCGGCGACTGCCTGAAATAGGGCGAGGCCGAAGCGGCCGAGTTCCAACTTCCCGAGGGCCGCAAGGGCGCGCTGGAGCCGCTCGACCGCGACCTGCCGCAGGCCTGATCGCCGCAGCCCGACCTTTGGGGGCGGGGCCGTCGATCGGCCCCGCCCCCCCGAGGCGTCGCCCGACCTCGCCGGGCGCCGCCGCACGACGCGCCGCTCACGGAGAACGCCATGTCCGCCGCCGCTCCCGCGTCCGCCCTGCCGCCCCGCGCGGGCCTCTGCTTCAAGCCCGTGCACTGGGCGGAGATCGAGGCCGGCGCACCCGACGTGGGCTTCTTCGAGGTCCACGCCGAGAACTACATGGGCGACGGCGGCCCGCCGCTGCGCATGCTCGCCGCGCTGGCGGAGCGATACCCGCTGTCGCTGCACGGCGTCGGCCTCTCCATCGGCGGTGCCGCGCCGCTCGACCGCGCGCATCTGGCCCGGCTGCGCGCCCTCGTCGACCGCTTCCGCCCCGCCAGCTTCTCCGAGCATCTGGCGTGGTCGAGCCACGACGACGTCTATCTCAACGACCTCATGCCGCTGCCCTACGACGCGGCGACGCTGGCGCGCGTCTGCGACCATGTCGACGCGGCGCAGGAGGCGCTCGGCCGGCGGATGCTGCTGGAGAACCCCTCCGCCTATGTCGCCTTCGAGGGCGCGACCATGGGCGAGATCGAGTTCCTCCGCGAAGTCGTCCGGCGCACCGGCTGCGGCCTGCTGCTCGACGTCAACAACGTCCATGTCTCCGCCGTCAATCAGGGCTTCGACCCCGCCGCCTATCTCGCCGATTTCCCGATGGGATCGGTGGGCGAGATCCACCTCGCCGGCCACGCGGTCGAGGTGGGGGCGGACGGCGCGCGGCTGCTGATCGACACCCACGACCGCCGCGTCGACGCCGCCGTCTGGGCGCTCTACGCGCAGGCGATCGGCCGCGCCGGCCCGCTGCCGACGCTGGTGGAGTGGGACGCCGACATCCCCGCCTTCGACGTGCTGCTCGCCGAGGCCGCCTCCGTCGAGCACGTCCTGCT
>CAYGUQ010000397.1:0-4558 GCA_964352995.1 uncultured Rhodobacterales bacterium | reverse complement strand
TACTTTTTTGACGTGCCGCTGATTCCGGCAGTGTTCGCCGGAGCCGCCATGACGACCCTGCCCCACGCCCTGCCCTTCGACGCCCGGCAGACCTGCGCCCCCGCCGCCGACGGCGCCGACGCGGCCTTCGGCGCGATGCCGGAATGGCGGCTCGACGACCTCTACGCCGCGCCGGACGACCCCGCGCTGAAGGCTGACGTCGACTGGGCGCGGCAGGCCTGCCTCGACTTCGCCGCCCGCTACGAGGGCCGCCTCGCGGGGCTCGACGGGGCCGGGCTGGCCGAGGCCATCGCCGCCTACGAGCGCATCGAGAGCAAGCTCGGCCGCGTGATGAGCTATGTCGGCCTGCGCTACCAGCAGAACACCGTCGACCCCGCCCGCGCCAAGCAGCTCGGCGACGCGCAGACCGCGATCACCGACCTCACGACGCCGCTGGTTTTCTTCACGCTGGAGCTGAACCGGCTGGAGGAGATCACGCTGCAGACGCTGCTCGACGGCAGCCCCGCGCTGGCGCGCTGGCGGCCGTGGATCGAGCGCGTGCGCGCGTTCCGCCCGCACCAGCTGTCGGACGAGCTGGAGAAGTTCGAGCACGACCGCTCCGTCGTCGGCGTCTCGTCCTGGGTCCGGCTCTACGACGAGACCACCGCGGCGCTGGAGTTCGACGTCGAGGGCGAGACGCTCTCGCTGGAGGCGACGCTCAACCGCCTGTCGGACGGCAAGCGCGCGCGCCGCGAGGCCGCCGCCCATGCGCTGACGCAGGTGTTCCGCAAGAACCTGCGCCTCTTCACCCTCGTCATGAACACGCTGGTGAAGGAGAAGGAGATCGACGACCGCTGGCGCAAGTATCCCTCGCCGCAGTCGGTGCGCCACCTCTCCAACCAGGTGGAGCCGGAGGTGATCGCGGCGCTCGACGCGGCGGTGGTTGAGGCGTTGCCGCGGCTCTCGCACCGCTACTATGCGATCAAGGCGAAGTGGCTGGGCCTTGAGAAGCTGGAGTTCTGGGACCGCAACGCGCCGCTGCCCGACGCCGACGACCGCAAGATCCCGTGGGAGGAGGCGCGCGACGCGGTGCTCGGCGCCTACGCCGACTTCTCGCCGAAGATGGCCGAGCTCGCGCAACCGTTCTTCGAGAAGGGCTGGATCGACGCGCCCGCCAAGCCCGGCAAGGCCCCCGGCGCCTTCGCGCACCCCGCCGTCGCCGACGCGCACCCCTATGTGCTGCTCAACTACATGGGCAAGACGCGGGACGTGATGACGCTGGCCCACGAGCTCGGCCACGGCGTGCACCAGCGCCTCGCCGCCGAGCAGGGCGAACTGCTGAGCCGCACGCCGCTGACGCTGGCCGAGACCGCGAGCGTCTTCGGCGAGATGCTGACCTTCCAGCGCCTGCTCGGCGCCGAGACCGACCCCGTGAAGCGCAAGGCGCTGCTGGCCGGCAAGGTCGAGGACATGCTCAACACCGTGGTGCGGCAGATGGCGTTCTACCGCTTCGAGAGCCGGGTGCACGCCGCCCGTCGCGAGGGCGAACTGACCTCCGAGCAGCTCGGCGAGATCTGGATGGCGGTGCAGGGCGAGAGCCTCGGCCCGGCGATCAACCTGGGCGACGGCTACGAGACCTACTGGACCTACATCCCGCACTTCATCCACACGCCGTTCTACGTCTACGCCTACGCCTTCGGCGACGGGCTGGTGAACGCGCTCTACGCCGTCCACCGCGACGGCATGGCGGGCTTTCAGGACAAGTACTTCGACCTGCTGCGCGCCGGCGGCACGAAGAAGCACGGCGAGCTGCTGGCGCCCTTCGGCCTCGACGCCGCCGACCCGGGCTTCTGGCGCAAGGGCCTCTCCGTCATCGAGGAGATGATCGACGGGCTAGAGGCGCTGGATGGCTGACGCCAGCCGCCCTCCGGATGCGGCGAGAGCAGACGCCCCCCGCCTCTGCGGCGTCGGACTGAGCCTCGGCTATTCCGCCGACGCGCTGTCGGACCTGCCCGCCGCGATCGACGCGGCGGAGGCGCTGGGCGTGGACAGCGTGGAGATCTTCCTGCCTGCGCTCGGCGTCGTGATCGACGGGCGCGTTCGGCCGCGGGCGCTCGCCATGCTGCGCGGCGCCTGCGCGGGGCGGGGCTGCGCCGTGACGCTGCATGGCCCGCTCTCCGGCGATCTCGGCGCCGAAGCGGCGGCGGGGCTTCAGGTCGAGGTCGCGCGGGCCTGCCTTGAGGTCGCGGCGGAGATCGGCTGCGGCGTCCTGGTGCAGCATGCGACGGTGGCGCAGCTCGGCCGCGGGGCGGATTTCGCCGACGCCAGACGCCGCGAGCGCGACGCGCTGGCCGCGCTCGCCGAGGACGCCGC
Organism: uncultured Rhodobacterales bacterium; assembly: GCA_964352995.1. Taxonomy (GTDB): domain Bacteria; phylum Pseudomonadota; class Alphaproteobacteria; order Rhodobacterales; family Rhodobacteraceae; genus Rubrimonas. Next base: position 2,206 of record CAYGUQ010000397.1, on the reverse strand, counting down.
CGCCATGCGCTGCGCGATCGCGCTGGAGACGATGTGGGCGCGGCCCGGCGAGCGCACGGGAACGGGGTCGGAAATCGCCGAGACGCTCTCGGCCGTCGCGAGCCCCTGGGTCGGGGCGACGATCGACTTCAGCCACGCCTGGCTGAACGCCGTCGCGCTGGGCGTAGACCCGATGGAGAGCATCGCCGCGCTGGCGCCCCATGCCCGGCACCTGCACGTTCATGACAGCTTCGGCAGGCCGGCGACCTTCAGGCCCTGGACGCGCGGCGACGCGCTCGCCTTCGGCTTCGGCGACCTGCATCTGCCGCCGGGCGACGGCGCGCTGCCCTGGGAGGCGCTGACGGCCCTGCCCTACGCCGGGCCCGCGCTCGCCAATCTGGAGCTCGACGGGCGCTTCCGTCACGCCTGGGCGGATTCGGTGAGCTGGACGCGGCGCTGGATCGCGCGCAACGCCGCGCTGTCGGCCGCCCCCGAGCGCGCCGGCCGGGCCGTCGCCGGCCGCGGCTGAAGACCGGCGCCGGCGGACGTCGATGCCCGCGCGCTGGAGGCCCGAACGCGAAAGGCCGCCGCGTCGCCGCGACGGCCTTCGGTCGTTCCGGCGACAGTCTCCCCGGCCCCGAGCGCGGACCGCGGGAAACCCCGTCAGGCCTGGGCGGGCGCGGCGGCCTGCGCGGCGCGGCGGCGCTCAAGCTCCTGCTTGTAGATCTGCGCGAAGTCGATCAGGTCGAGCATCAGCGGCGGAAAGCCGCCGTCGCGCGTGACGTCCGCCATCACCCGGCGAGCGAAGGGGAACAGGATGCGCGGGCACTCGATCAGCAGGAACGGGCGCAGATGCGTCTCGGGCACGCCCGTCACGGTGAAGACGCCGGCGTAGTCGAGCTCCACCGCGAACACCGTCGCGTCGCCGGCCGTGGCCTTCGCGTTGAGCTTCATCGTGACTTCGTAGCGGTCGTCGCCGCGCGGGCTGGCGTCGAGATTCACCCCCACCTTGATGTCGGGGCGACCATCCTGCGCGCCGCCCTTCTGCGCCGCCACGTTCTCGAACGAGAGGTCGCGGACATACTGCGCGAGCAGCGACACCTGCGGGTTGAGCTGCTGCGGCTGCGCGCCGCCGTTGGGAAGGCTGTCGGCCATGGGTTTGGCTCCGGTCAGATCTAAGGGCGCTTGGCGGGTAGCATGGGGCGACCCGGTTCACAATCGCGCAGGCCCGAGGGCGCGCGAATCCGCTCCGGGCCGTCGGCAGGGCCGCCGCGGGGCCGCGGCGGGGCGCGCCGGCGGGCCGCCCCATGGAACTTCTCCACATTCGGCGGGATCGCGTGGCAAACCATGGGACGCCATGGGCTTAGAACAAAAATTGAACATTAAAGGAACTTGAAGCGAATATTTCCACTTGTTAACACAATCCGATCATTTCTATTCGATCAATCCCGTGAATCCGCGAGATGATCCACGAGGTTATCCCCAGAGTGGCGCGAAATTCCATTTGCACCCCATGCAATCCCATGTCATACCATGACTTGAGCCAACGGGATCAGCCAAGAAAAGACAGAGGCAGGTCAAACAGGCGACCAGTTCGGCTCGGTCGATGGACGGGACGACCGCCGACAAGGCGGCGAGGCGCGAAGTCGATGCTTGGGGCAGTCGGACGGGTCGCGCGCTTTGATCGGCGCGTGGCCCGTTTCGCATTTGAGAAGGGCGTTAGGTCGGCGCAACCATGCGGTTCTTCTCGTCAAATGTGAAGAACAAGATCGACGCCAAGGGGCGCGTTTCGATCCCGGCGCCGTTTCGCAAGGTGTTCTACCGCGAAGACGACCCCACCGTGATCCTCATCCCCGCGATGCGCGATCAGCCCGCCCTCGACGGCATGAGCATGTCCCAGTTCGAGCGCATGGTGGAGAGCCTCGAGCAGATGGCGCCGCTCGACGAGGTGACCTACGCGCTGCAGACGCGGCTGATCGCCGAGGCGCGCCAGCTCCAGATCGACGACACCGGCCGCATCGTGCTGACGCAGGACCTGCGCGACGCCGCCGGCCTCTCCGGCGACACGGCGCTCTTCGCGGGGCTCGGCCGGACCTTCCAGATCTGGAGCCCGGAGGTCTACGAGGAGCGGCTGCCGGCGCTGCGCGCGCTCGCGGCGCAGAATTTCAACCGGCTCCAGTGGAGCGGGGCGCCGAAGCCCGACGCGGGCGCGGCCGGCGGCGGCGCG
>CAYGUQ010000396.1:0-4560 GCA_964352995.1 uncultured Rhodobacterales bacterium | reverse complement strand
GCCGCCGCTCTCCGCGACGATCCTCTCGCTGGACGGGGGCGAGGCGACCCTGCGCTTCGACCGCAGCGGAGCCGATCTCGACGCGGCCGTCGCCGCCATCGGCGCGCCGCCGCTGCCGCCCTACATCGAATCGCGCCGCGAGCCCGACGCGCTCGACCGCGACGACTATCAGACCGTCTTCGCGCGCCGCGACGGGTCCGTCGCCGCGCCGACGGCGGCGCTGCACTTCGACGCGGAGGTCCTGGCCGCGCTGAAGGCGCGCGGGGTGACGACGGCCTCGGTCACACTGCATGTCGGGCCGGGCACCTTCCTGCCGGTGCGCGGCGACAACGTGCTCGACCACCGGATGCACGCCGAATGGGGCGAGATATCGCAGGAATCGGCGGCCGCGATCAACGCCGCGCGGGCGGGCGGCGGGCGCGTCGTCGCCGTCGGCACCACCGCCCTGCGCCTGCTGGAGAGCGCGGCGGAGGAGGACGGGCGGGTGGCGCCCTGGCGCGGCGAGACCGACATCTTCATCACGCCGGGCTATGAGCTTCGTGCGGTGGACGGCCTGATGACCAACTTCCACCTCCCCCGCTCCACGCTCTTCATGCTGGTCTGCGCGCTGATGGGCTCCGCCCGGATGCAGGAAGTCTACGGGCACGCCATCGCTTCGGGCTATCGCTTCTACAGCTACGGCGACAGTTCGCTGCTGCTGCCGCGGGGCTGACGTCGCCTTGTGGGCGCGCCGGCCCGCGCGTAGCGTGACGGCCGGAGGTGCCGAGATGAGCAAGCGAACGATCGTCGACCCTGCGCCCTACGCCGAACGCCTCGCGGCGCGCCTTGCGGAGCTGCGGGCGCGCCTGGAAGGCATCGAGCACGACCTCGACGAGACGCCGAACCCCGACGCGGAGGAGCGCGCGACCGAGCGGGAGGGCGACGAGGTGCTCGAAAGCCTCGGCGCCGCGGGGCTGGGCGAGATCCGCGCCATCGAGGCCGCGCTCGACCGCATCGAGGAGGGCGAGTTCGGCGTCTGCGTCGCCTGCGGCAAACCCATCGCCGCGGGGCGCCTCGACGCCGTGCCGCACGCCCCGCGCTGCGCGAAATGCGCGTGAGCGGCATGGCGGCCATGCGCGTCCCCGACGGCGGCTGATCGCGGCTTGCGCCGCGCCGCGCCCCCGCGCATCAAGCGACCGGCGCGCCGCGGGCGCGCCATGGCGGAGAGTGCGCGATGATCGGCGTGTTTCGCGACAGCTGGGCGCTGCTGCTTGGCCTGATGCTGCTGATGCTCGGCAACGGCCTGCAGGGCACGCTGCTCGGCGTGCGCGGCGCCATGGAGGGCATGACGCCGACGACGCTCTCCTTCGTGATGTCGGCCTATTTCGTCGGCATCCTCATCGGCTCCCGGCTCACGCCGCGGATGATCCGCAATGTCGGCCATGTGAGGGTGTTCGCCGCGCTGGCGTCGCTGATCTCGGCGGGCTTCCTGCTCTACGCCGCGTTTCCCGACCCCTGGGTCTGGGCCGGCGTGCGGCTGATCGTCGGCTTCAGCTTCTGCGGCGTCTACGTCGTCTCCGAAAGCTGGCTCAACGACCGCGCGACCAACGAGACGCGCGGGCAGGCGATGTCGGCCTACATGCTGGTGCAGATGGTCGGCATCGTCGCGGCGCAGGGCCTGCTGACGCTCGCCGACCCGGCCGGCTTCGCGCTGTTCGCGCTCATCTCCGCGCTCGTTTCGGTCGCGGTGGCGCCGATGCTGCTGCACGCCGCCGAGGATGAAGACGCCGACGCAGCCGAGCGGCGAGGCGGCGTCGTCTCGGCGATGTTCGGCATGGGCGCGGTCTATGGCGCGCAGGCCGGGCTGACGATCACGCAGATCTCGACCTTCGTCGGCGCGATCTATCTCGGCGGGCTGCTGGCGCAGTGGCCGATCGGCTGGCTCTCGGACCGGATGGACCGGCGCAAGCTGATCGTCGGCTGCTGCGCCGTCGCGGCGCTGGCGGGCCTGTTCGGCGCGCTGACGAGCGGCTTCTGGCCAAGCCTCGCGGCGGCGGCCCTCGTCGGCGCGATGGGCAACCCGCTCTACGGCCTGTTGATCGCGCACACGAACGACTTCCTCGACCCCGAGGAGATGGCGGCGGCGTCTGGGGGGATGCTCTTTCTCAACGGCGTCGGCGCCGTCAGCGGCCCGCTCGTCGTCGGCGCGCTGATGGATTTCGCAGGGCCCGGCGCCTATTTCGCCTACTTCGCGGGGCTCTTCGTCGCCATCGCGGGCTATGGCGCGTGGCGCATGACGCGCCGCCCGGCCCCCGCCGCGGCCACCACCGGGCCGCACGCCAGCGTGCTGCCGAGCGCCAGCCCCGTCGCCGTGGAGATCGTCACCGAAATCGCCGCGGAGAGCGCTCAGACCGACGAACATGCGGAGGCCCGGAAGGACGCCTCCATGCCGCCGGCCGCCGCGGCGTCGTGAAGTCGGCGCGGGCGCGCCCGATCGCCGGCGTCCCCGCGCGCGGGGCTTGACGCGGCGATGACGGCGCCGCGCTACTGAAGACAAGGCCGGCGCAGTTCGGCGGATCAGGAGGAGGCGCGCCATGGCGCTCGATCAGGCGATGCGACGGCACCAGGAGCGGCAGGACGCGGTCCTCGACTTCTGGCTGAAGGAAGTCGGCCCGGAGAAATGGTACGCCAAGGACGCCGCGCTCGACGCGGCCGTGACCGAGCGCTTCGGCGCGGCGATGGCCGCGGCGCGCGAGGGCCGCTGCGCCGACTGGACGCTGACGCCGCGCGGCGCGCTGGCGCTCATCGTGCTGCTCGACCAGTTCCCGCGGAACGCCTTCCGCGGCGAGGCCGGGGCCTTCGCCGGCGACGTCCGGGCGCGCTCGGTGGCCAAGCGCGCGATCCGCCTCGACCAGGACCTCGGGATCGCCGAGCCCGAGCGCCAGTTCTTCTACATGCCGCTGATGCACGCCGAATGCCTCGCCGACCAGGACCGCTGCGTGCGGATGATCCTCACGCGGATGCCCGAGACCGGCGCCGCGGCGAACCTGCCCCATGCGGTGGCGCATCGCGACATCATCCGCCGCTTCGGCCGCTTCCCGTTCCGCAACGCCGCGCTCTCGCGGCGCGACACGCCGGAGGAGGCCGCCTGGCTCGCCGAGGGCGGCTACGCGGCCTGAGCGGCCTGAGCGGGCGGGGGGACGCGCGGCTCGCGCCGCCTTCCTTTGCGAAGCCGTTCGCGCGCGCGTCCGCGCCAGCGCAGGACGGCCATGAGGCGCCGGCGGCTCGACCCGCGGGCGGTCGCGCGCTAGCCTCTGACCAAATCGACTGGAGGACGACCATGGCCGCACAGGGCTTCGACGTGATCGTGATCGGCGCAGGGCCGGGGGGCTACGTCTGCGCCATCCGCGCCGCGCAGCTTGGGCTCAAGACCTGCGTGGTGGAGCGCGAGCATCTCGGCGGCATCTGCCTGAACTGGGGCTGCATCCCCACCAAGGCGATGCTGCGCACCTCGGAGATCTTTCACCTGATGCACCGCGCCAAGGAGTTCGGGCTGAAGGCGGACGGGATCGGCTACGACCTCGACGCGGTGGTGAAACGCTCGCGCGGCATCGCCAAGCAGCTCAACCAGGGCGTCGGCCACCTGCTCAAGAAGAACAAGGTGACCGTCGTGATGGGCGCGGCGAGCGTGCCCGAGCCCGGCAAGGTGACGGTGAAGACCGACAAGGGCGAGGAGACGCTGACGGCGCCCTCCATCGTGCTCGCCACCGGCGCGCGCGCCCGCGAACTGCCCGGGCTGGAGGCCGACGGCGAGCGGGTCTGGACCTACAAGCACGCCCTGACCCCGAAAATGATGCCCAAGAAGCTGCTGGTGATCGGCTCCGGCGCCATCGGCATCGAGTTCGCGAGCTTCTACAGCGCGCTCGGCGCCGAGACGACCGTGGTCGAGGTGATGGACCGCATCCTGCCGGTCGAGGACGCCGAGATCAGCGCCTTCGCCAAGAAGTCCTTCGAGAAGCAGGGCCTCAAGATCATGCAGAAGGCGACGGTCAGGAAGCTCGACCGCGCCGGGGACGGCGTCACCGCCCATGTCGAGAGCGGCGGCGAGACGAAGCAGATCAAGGTGGACGTGGTGATCTCCGCCGTCGGCATCGTCGGCAACACCGAAGGGCTGGGACTGGAGAAGCTGGGCGTGAAGGTGGAGAAGACCCATGTCGTGACCGACGACCACTGCCGCACCGGCGTCAAGGGCGTCTACGCCATCGGCGACATCGCCGGCGCGCCGTGGCTCGCCCACAAGGCGAGCCACGAGGGCGTGATGGTCGCCGAGATCATCGCCGGCAAGAACGACGTGCATCCGATCAAGGTCGAAAGCATCGCCGGCTGCACCTACTGCCAGCCGCAGGTCGCCTCGGTCGGCTATTCCGAGGCCAAGGCCAAGGAGCTGGGCTACGAGGTGAAGGTCGGGCGGTTCCCCTTCATCGGCAACGGCAAGGCGCTGGCGCTGGGCGAGCCTGAAGGCATGGTGAAGACCGTGTTCGACGCCAAGACCGGCGAGCTGCTGGGCGCGCACATGATCGG